>NZ_JBHUWW010000130.1:0-25527 GCF_042669755.1 Kitasatospora sp. NPDC057223
CGATCACGCGATCGTGCCCACCGGCCTCCGGTGCGAGCCGGGCCGGGCTCAGGCGAGGGTGAGGGTCCGGCTCAGGCGAGGGTCCGGGCTCAGGCGAGGGTCCGGGCTCAGGCGAGGGTCCGGGCTCAGGCGAGGGTGAGGAAGAGCTTCTCCAGCTCGGCCTCGGTCATCGGCGGGGTGTCTCCGTCGGCGGTGGCCAGGCACTGCCGCATCCCGCTGGCGACGATCTTGAAGCCGGCCCGGTCCAGCGCCCGGGAGACGGCGGCGAGCTGGGTGACCACGTCCCTGCACTCGCGGCCGGCCTCGATCATGGCGATCACACCGGCCAGTTGGCCCTGTGCGCGGCGCAGCCGGTTCAGGACGGCTCCGGTGGATTCCTCGTCGACGATCACGGGCTGCTCCTCCTGGCGGGATTCTCGCCCCCATGGTACCCCGCAGGGTATCCCGGACGGCGGCCCCGCCAGGGCCCGGCAGCCGGTTCAGGGCAGCACGTCGTAGGAGAACAGGCCGGCCGGGTCCAGCACGCTGCCCGGGGTCGCGGCCGCACCGAGCGGGGACACGATGGGGTCGCCGATCCGGTGCCCGAGCAGCTCGGCCGGGGCCTGCGCACCGGGGAGGTAGACCCGGCCGTGGCGCCGCATCCAGCCCTCCCAGAGCCGGTCCACGTTGCAGTGGTGCAGGAAGAACACCGGGTCGTTCGGGGACGAGGCCGGGGCCATGTCGCCGCCGATCCAGCGGTGCACCTGGTTGTGCAGCCCGGTGCCCCGGAAGCCCTCCAGCCAGTTGCGGAAGCCCTTCGAGGCGCCGTTCCACGGGTCGAAGTCGTAGGTCGCGAGGTCCGCCCGCGGCGCCCGGGTGTCGTAGGCGAGGGTGACGTCGCCGCCGTTCGGCAGGGTCGCCGAGCCGGCCGGCGGCCTGGCGAACTCACGGCGCAGCCCCCGGTCCACCTGGCGCAGCGCCAGGTCGGGGCCGGTCTCCACGCGCACCCGGAAGCCGGCCGGGTCACCCGCGCGGAAGGCGAACGGGCCGTCCGTGACCGGCTTGCCCTGCCCGCCCATCCAGGCCGGCTTCCAGATCGGGGCGCTCTGCGGGGAGGACAGCGAGCCGTCCGCCGACCAGTCCCAGTACGGCAGGCCGAAGCCCGGCCGGGCCAGGACGCGCTGGAGGTTCGTCTCCAGGAATCCCAGCATCACCCGGTGCCAGGGCAGGAACACCGGCCCCCGGTGGGCACTGTTGCGGACCATGAAGTCGCCGCCCGGCGGCACGGGGGTGGTCATGGCCAGGTGGTGCCAGATCACGAACAGGTCGTAGGTGTGGACGGCGACGGACGGCCCGGGGATGCCGAACGCGCCGGTCGTCACCGTGGTGGCCTCCTGCTTGAGGAGGGTGATCCCGCGGACGTAGTCGTCGCGGGCGGTGGTGTCGGTGACGATGTTCCTGCGGACGACCGCCATCTCAGCCACCTCCGGGGTGGTGCCCGCCGTGGCCCGGGTGCCCGCCGTGGCCCGGGTGATCGCCGTGGCCCGGGTGGTCCTCGTGGCCCGGATGGTCGCCGTGGCCCGGATGGTCGCCGGCCGGCTCCGCCGGGTGCCCTCCTCCGCCGGGCGGCGGGAAGTCGTCGGGGTAGTTGTCGATCAGCGCCCGGACGGTGTCGACGGCCGACAGGAACTGGTAGGCGGGCAGGGCGTGGCAGTGCACCTCCCCGTCGTTCGACACCCCGAGGTGGGCCGCCAGCGGGCGGCCGTCCACGGTGATCTCGTACGTGGTGGTGATGACGATCCGGTGGCCCTCGTACTCGTCCTCCCGGACGCTGCGGGCCGGGCCTCCGTGGACGTGCGGGGGTCTGGGCAGTCCGGCGAGGTATCCGGCCAGGGTCGCCGGGTCGGCGGCCGTCTGCAGTGCGTGCGGGTCCATGGGCAGCTCCCGGGGTGGGTGGCGGTGAACGGCGGTCGTGCTGCCACCGTCACCCGCCGCCCGGGAGGTCGCCGACCGGGGAAACCGAACGGGTGAGTCCTGCTCAGCGGCCGCTCCGCACGCGGACCGGGGCCGGCGTCGAGCTCGCCGAAGTACCGGGCCGCTGAGCCGTCGGCCCGCCGGCCCCCGTCGCCGTCCGGTTGTTGCCGCGGAGCAACGCGGTCTGCTGTCCGCTTCCGGCGGCAGGCTCGCGGACCGGTCACCTGACCGAAAGTGGGCGCAAGGTGTCGCTTACGCGCCTCGTCCGACCCCTCCCCCGTGACAAAGACTTCAAGTGCTTCCGGCGCAGATGCCGTGACCGGCCCCGCTGGCCGGCGGGCTCCGCTGCGCCCTGCCCAAAGGCTCCCTGGAGGATTCCATGGCGATACCTGAGCGCATCGATGTGGTGGTGGTCGGCGGCGGGATCGCCGGATCGGCTCTGGCCGCGGCGCTGGCCGGGGACGGACTGGACGTCCTGCTCCTGGAGCGGCAGACCGTCTACCGGGACAAGGTCCGCGGTGAGGTCATCAACTGCTGGGGCGTCGCCGAACTCCTCCAACTCGGCTTCGAGAAGCACCTCCTGGCCGCCGGCGGGACGTACGTCAACCGGTTCGTCGGATTCGACGAGACGGTGGACCCGGACACCGCCCGGGCCAACGCCCTGCGGCTGGACGAGATGGTGCCGGGCGTCCCCGGCATCCTCGACATCGGGCACCCGGAGGCCTGCGAGGCGCTGGCCACCGCGGCCGAGGAGGCCGGCGCGCGGGTCGTGCGCGGCATCGGCGACGTGACCGTGACGGCCGGAGCCGCCCCCGTCGTGCGCTACGAACACGACGACACCGAGTACGAGGTGCCCTGCCGGCTGGTGGTCGGCGCCGACGGGCGGATGTCGACCGTCCGCCGCCAGCTCGGCATGACGCTCACCCAGACCCCGCCGAACTCGCTCGGCGGCGGGCTGCTGGTGGAGGACCTGCACGACTGGCCGGCCGACGTCACCTCGGTCGGCACCGAGGGCGACGTGCTGTACTTCGTCTACCCCCGGGCCGGTGCCAGGGCCCGCCTCTACCTGCTGCACGACGTCGCGCAGAAGGGCCGCTTCTCCGGCCCCGACCGGCACGCCGAGTTCCTGCGGGCGTTCCGGCTCCGCTGCATCCCCGGCAGTGAGATGTTCGCCGCCGCCACGCCGTCCGCGTCCTGCGCCTTCTACCCGATGAACGACTCGTGGACCGACTCGCCGTACGTGCCCGGCGCGGTGCTGGTCGGCGACGCGGCCGGCTGGAGCGACCCCGTCATCGGCCAGGGCCTGTCGATCGCCCTGAAGGACGCCCGGATGGTGCGCGACGCCCTGCGCTCCGCCCCGCAGTGGTCCCCCGGGATCTTCGGACCGTACGCGGAGGAACGCGCCCTGCGGATGAGCCGGCTGCGGATCTCCGGCTCCGTGCGGACCACCGTCAACATGACCTTCACCCCCGAGGGCCGCGCCCGCCGCAGGGCCTACGCCAAGCTCTGGCCGACCGACCCGATCGTGGCCGGCTCCCGGCTCGCCACCTTCAAGGGCGCCTTCGGCGTGGCCCCCGAGTCGTTCGACCCCGAGGTCATCCGGCGCATCTTCGCCCTCGGCTGAGAGCGACGGCGCGAGACCGCACCATCCAGGACCACCGCCCAGGACCACCGCCCAGGACCAGGACGTCCGACGGAAGGAACGAGACCCATGCACGTGAAGACCGCGACCGGCGACGAACAGATCCGCAAGAACGGGTGCGACATCCGCCAGCTCTACCCGTGGGCCGGCGTCGTCGTACCGCCGTGGAACAGCACCCTGTGCTCGATCCGGCCCACCGAGTCCAGCACCGCGCACAGCCACGACACCGACGAGACCTTCATCTTCACCGCGGGCGACGGGCACGTGCGGGTCGGCTCGGAGCAGCGCACCGTGGTCACCGGCGACGTCATCTACATCCCGCACGGCACCGACCACGTCGTCACCAACACCAGCGCCACCGAACCGCTGACCTTCGTCAGCATCTACTGGCTCCAGAGCGCCTGGTAGGGAAGGGACCTGCGATGACCGACCCCCGAGGCACCACCGCCCGCGGCCCGCGCCGGATCAACGTGACGTTCTCCCCGCCCACCCCCAACGGCGACCTGCATCTCGGCCACCTGTCCGGCCCGGTGCTCGCCGCCGACGTCTGCGCCCGCTCCCAGAAGATCCTCGGCCACGACGTGGCGTTCGGGACGAGCACCGACGACAACCAGACCTACGTCGTCACGACCGCCGAGAAGCTCGGCACCAGCCCCGAGGCCCTGATCCGGCACGCGCTGGACAGCGTCACCAAGTCCCTCGACCTGGCCGGCGTCGAGGTCGACCTCTTCGAGCGGCCGGACGCCGAATACACCGAGTACGTCCGGGAGTTCTTCACCCACCTGTGGCGCAGCGGCGCGTTCGACCGGCGCGAGATCGAGCTGCCGTACGACGCCGCGACGGACGAGTACAAGGCCGAGGCGTTCGTCACCGGCCGCTGCCCGGTCTGCCTGGCGCACGCCCGGGCGGGAGTCTGCGAGGCCTGCGGGCTCTACAACCTGCCCGGCGCGCTGCTGCCGGTGGCCGACGGCGGCCCGACGCTGCCGAACCGGCCGGTCCCGGTCTGGGTGCTGGACCTGGAGCGCTACCGGGACCTGATCACCGACTGGTACCGGGCGTCCGAGGTGACGCTGCGCCCGGACCTCGCCCGGGTCGTCGCCGACACCCTCGCCGGGCCGCTCCCCCGCATCCCGGTCACCTACCCGAGCAGTTGGGGCATCGCGGTCGAGTGGGACGGTCCGGACAGCCGCCCGCAGGCCGTCAACGCCTGGCCCGAGATCTACGTCGGGCACCTGTACTGGCTGCGCAGGGCACGCGAGCGGGGCGTGGCCGGCTGCGACGAGCTGGTCCAGTTCATCGGTATCGACAACGGCTTCTACAACGCCTTCGTCTACGTGACGCTGGCCCTGCTGGCCGACCGGCACGGCCTGCCGGTCGAGCTGCCGAGGACCCGCACCCTGACCAACCAGTACTTCCTGCTGGAGGGCCGCAAGTTCTCCACCAGCAAGGGCGACGTGCGGTGGGCGCGCGACTACCTGGAGAGCGCCGGCCGCGACCGCGCGCGCTTCGTGCTCGCCCTGACCAGCCCCGAACTCCAGCAGTCGGAGTTCAGCGAGCCGATCGCCGAAGCCACCCTGGCGGCCCGGTTCGACGCCCCGATCGCCACCATCGCGCGGGAGTTGAACGCCCGGCTGGCCGGCCGGGCGGTCGACGCGGCGCCCTCCGCCTGGTGGGCCACCGCTCTGGAGGCGTCCCGGCGGCGCTTCGCGCAGGCGTACCGGCTGGAGAGCTTCTCCATCCGCAGGGCCGCCGAGGCGCTCGCGCTGCACCTGGAGGTGCTGGCCCTGCGCGCCGGGCAGCTGCGCCCGGGCGACGACGCCGAGGCGGCCGGCGCCCTGCAGTTCCTCTGGACCCTGCGCACGCTCGCCTGGCCGGTCACCCCCGACCTGGCCGAGCAGGTGTCGCTGGCCTTCGGCGCCGAGTCCACGGTCGGACGGCCGCCGCAGCTGGCGGACGTCGCCGCACCGCCCCGCGGGCCGTTCCGCGGGCTCGCGCTGTTCCCCTGATCCGCCCCGCCCCGCCCGACCCCACCCCTTCCGAACCACCAAGGAGCCGTCATGCTGCGCACGTTCATGAACTCGAAGATCCACCGTGCCACCGTCACCGACAGCAACCTGAGCTACGTCGGGTCGATCACGCTCTCGCCGGAGCTGCTCAAGGCCGCCGGCATCGGCGTCCACGAGCTGGTGCACGTCGTCAACGTCAACAACGGCGCCCGGTTCGAGACCTACACGATCCTCGGCGAGTCCGGGGCCAACCAGGTCGTCGTCAACGGCGCCGCCGCCCGCCTCGTGCAGCGCGGCGACAAGGTCATCATCATCAGCTACACCCAGCTCACCGAGACCGAACTCGCCGACCACCAGCCGCAGGTCGTCTTCGTGGACGAGAACAACGAGCCGGTCGAGGCGGACCAGGAACACTAGCCCGTCCGGTCGAGGACGGCCCCATTTCCGGTCCCTGCCAGCACGACAAGCCGAAGGTACGTGATGAACCAACAGGTCTACTCAGTACTGGGCGTGGGCTTCGGCCCGGCGAACCTCTCGCTCGCGGTGGCTCTCGACGAGTACGACTTCGCCGGGCGGTCCCAGTTCATCGAGCGGGCGGACCGGTTCCAGTGGCAGGAGGAGCAGCTGCTGCCCGGTGCCGACATCCAGAACAACCCGTTCCGGGACCTCGTCATGCCGGCGAACCCGAACAGCAGGCACACCTTTGTGAAGTACCTCGCCAGCCGTGGCCGGCTGACCAGCTACCTGCATCTCAATGCCAAGTTCCCCCTGCGGCGGGACTACGCGGGCTACCTCGGCTGGGTCGCCGAGGCGTTCGGCGCCGGCGTCGACTACGGGCAGTCCGCCGCCCGGGTGTCGGTGGCCGAGCAGGGCGACGCGGACGTCTTCCGGGTGGAGACCGCGGACGGCCGCTCCTACCTCGGCGAGCACCTCGTGGTGGGTACCGGCCGCTCCCCGCGGGTACCGCCGGAGTTCGCCCAGCGGCTCGGACCGACGGTGTTCCACTCGACCTCCTACCTGAGTTCGCTCGGGCGGCTGAACCGCGGCGGCCTGCGGGTCGTGGTGGTGGGCGCCAGCCAGAGCGCGATCGAGATCGTGCTCGACCTGCTCGGACGGCCGGAGGTCGCGCAGGTCACCTCCGTCCACCGGGGCATCGGGTTCCGGCTCAAGGACACCAGCCCGTACAGCCGGCAGGTCTTCCTGCCGGAGTTCGTCGACTACTTCCACCCGCTCCCGAGCGAGACCCGGCGCCGCCTTCGCGCGGAGCTGCGATCCGTCAACTACGCGGCCTGCGACCAGGACGTGATCGACCGCCTCTCCGGGCTGCAGCACGAGTACGAGCTGACCGGGTCGGACCGGCTGCGGCTGATGCCGTTCTCCGAGGTGTCGGAGGCCGGGCCGGCCGGGCCGGGCGGCGCACACCGGCTGACCGTCCGGGACGTCAACCACCGGACGGGGCAGCAGCTGGACGCCGACGTCGTCGTCCTCGCCACCGGCTTCCGGGACTTCGGCACCGGGCCCGGCGACGAGCACTACCACCCCCTGCTGGAGGGAGTGGCGGACCGGCTCACCCTCGACGACGAGGGCGTGCCGGTGGTCGCCCGGGACTACTCGATCCAGGTGAAGGGCCGCCGCAACCCGCTGCGGCTCTACCTGAACGGCCTCTGCGAGGCCAGCCACGGCATGGGCGACGCGGGGGCGCTGGCGGTGCTCTCCGCCCGGGCCACCGACATCGCCGCGTCGATCATGGGGCAGCCGGACAGCACCGGCCGGGAGCGGCCGGCGGCCCGGGAACAGCCGCTGACCGTGGGGGCCTTCCGGTGACACCCGCCCTCCCCGCAGCCGACGTCGCCATCGTCGGCTGCGGGATCGTCGGCCTGGCCGCCGCCGAACGGCTCACCGCGCACGGCCTGTCCGTGGTCGCGGTGGACGGCGCGGGCATCGCCGGCGGCGCCACCGGCGCCTCCGGCGGGCTCGTCCGGGCCCTGGACCTGTCCGGCCGGCTCGGCGGCTGGGCCGCCGAGAGCCTCGACCTGTACCTGCGCCGGGGCCGGCGGGGCAGTTGGCCGGCCGTCCGCGAACACGGTTCGCTGACCCTCGTCGACGCGGCCGGCCTGCCCGGCGCCACCGCCGCGGCGGCAGCCGTCCGGGCCGGCGGCCAGAGCGCCGACGTCCTCACCGCCGAGGAGATCGGCGCCAGGTTCCCCGGCCTCAGCCTGCCGGAGGGCTTCGCCGGGGTGTACGAGGCACGGGCCGGCTGGCTGCCCGCCCGGGAGGTCGCGACGGCGATGCGCCGCGACGCCGGCCCGGGCCTGCGGCTGCTGACGGCCCGGGCCACCGGCGTACTCACCTCGGGTTCGCGGGTCGCCGGGATCGCCACCACCTCCGGGCCGGTGCCGGCCAGGGCCGTCCTGCTCGCCGCCGGTGTCGGCAGCACCGCCCTGGCCGGCTCGGTGGGCGTACAACTGCCGCTGATCACACGGGCAGTGGGCTACTGTCTGTTCGAACTCGCCGAGCCGGACGGTGTGTCGGGCCCGGCCGGGCCGGCCGGGCCCCGGGGGCCGGCCGGACTCCCGACCGTCATCGACTCCACCACCGGTGCCTGGCTGCGCCGCTGGGGCCCCGGCGCGACCGTGCTCGCCGGGGTCGTCTCACCGGCGACCGGCATCCCCGCGACCGTCCGGGCCCGGGTCGCCGCCACCGAGGAGCACCGCGTCCGCGAGGTGGTCCGCCACCGGTACCCGCGGCTGGCCCACGCGAGCCTGGTCGGCGGCGTCAGCGCGTACGACGCGATGACCGTCGGCGGCGCCGGATCGGTGACCGCCTGGCCCGCTCCCCGCGGCCTGGTGACCGCCACCGGCTGGAACGGCGGCGGCTTCAAACTCGCCCCCGCGGTCGGCGCCCGCGCGGCCGCCCGGATACAGGAGGTGCTCGCCTGATGCGCGACACGAGGACGTGGCGCCTGAACCCCACCGACGAGATGCTCTACGCGGCGGCCGGCGCCCTGGGCTCCTCCAGGGTCATCCAGGTGCTGTGGCGGTTCCCCGAACCGGTGTCCACCGCCGCGCTGGAGGCCGAGTGGCACCGGCTGGACCGGAGCCGGCTGAGCCGCCGGGCGGACGGCCCCGCCGTTCCCGGGGCGCGCCGCCGGTGGGTCCCCGCCAACAACGAGGAGCCGCTGTTCGCCGACCGCCGGCCGCTGACCGGGCAGGGCGCGATGGCGTGGATCGACGCCCAGGTGCGGGTACCGCTGCCGGCCGGCTCGGACGCGCTGTGGCGCCTCGCCGCCGCCCCCTACCAGGGCGGCAGCCTGCTGTCCCTGACGGTGCCGCACTTCCGCTGCGACGGGCTCGGCGCCTTCGAGGCGATCGCCTCCCGCAGTTCCGTGTCCGGGATCGGCCGGCGCAGCGCCGGGGGCGACCTCGGCGGCGACCTCGCCGACGCACTCGGCCAGGCGGCCCGCGCGGTCACCGGGTCGGCACGCTGGGCCGCCCGGCTGCTGGTCCGTCCGCCGGAGCGGGCCCGGCTGGCCGCCGCACTGCGCGGCGGCCGGGCCCCCGCCCCGGCCGGATCGGCGCCCCGGTTCTTCAGCTCGGCGATCTTCGACGTCGACGCCGCACTGTGGGAGGAGCGGGCCCGGGCCCACGGCGGTACGGTCAACAGCCTGTTCGTGGAGATCGCCGCCAACCTCGTCCGGACCGCCGTGCCGCGCGAGCGGACGGCCGCCGTCGACGTCGGCGTCCCGATGAGCCTGCGCCGGGGCGCTGCCGACGGGCGGGCCAACGCCCTGGTCGTCGTCCCGCTGACGCTGCCCGGCGGAGCCCGCCGGGACGGCGGCCTGCACGGCACGAGGCGGGCGACGAAGGACCTGCTCCGGCAGTCCGGCGCGCACAGCTCGACCCTCGTCCCCGAACCGCTGTGGCACCTGCTCCCCGCCCGCTACGCGGACCGGCTGAAAGCTCCCGGCGCGCAGCAGACCGACGTGGTGGCCTCCAACTTCGGACAGGTGCCGGACGCGGTCGCACGGTTCGCCGGGCGCACGGCCGACAGCGTCGCCCTGCGCACCATGAACGTCCCGGGGCTCGTCCCCGAGCGGGCCCGGCTGCGGGCCTCGCTCTGCCTGCTGCGCACGGGCGGGCGGATGACCGTGACCGCCACCGGGATCCCCGACCACTTCGGCGACGGCCCGTCCCTGCACCGGCTGGTCGCCGAGGAGTTCGCCGCCTGGGGGCTGACCGCGCACCAGTGGTGCGGCGCCCCGGGGACCGACCTGAAGGAAGGCTGACCGATGCCCGCGCCACGCCCCCCGGCCGCTCTGTCCGAACGCTGGTTCCGGACGAGCCCCGACTCCTCCGTCCTGCCCCGGCCCCGGCTGCTCGCCCGGCTGCTGGTCGACCTCGACGATCTCGACCGCCGGATCGCCTTCTTCGAGCACCTGCTCGGCGTACCGGCCGACCTGCGGATGCCGATCCCCGACTTCGGCGGCCTCGAACTGGCCGCCGTCGGGAACCTGCTGCTGATCGCGAGTGCCCGTCCGTTCACCCCGATCCAGCGGCGGACGGCGTACTCGCTGATCGTGCCGTCGCTGACCGGCCGGCTGGAGCGGCTGCGCGCCACCGGCACCGTCGTCCTGGAGCCGCCCGAGGTGATCGTGCCCGGCTCCCGGGCCCGGGTCCGGCACCCCGACGGGTCGGTCGCCGAGCTGGTCGAGCACCGGCCGCAGCCCGGCGAACTGCCCTGCCCGCCCGCCGCGTTCACCGACGGCCGGGCCGGTGGCGGGGTGCGGCTGCTGGCCCGGCGGGCGGTGCCGCGCGCCGGCTTCGCCGAGGCGGTCGCGCTGTACGAATCCGTCCTGGAGGCGAAGGCCGGCCCCGGACCGGGCTCACCCCGCACCGCCGGAACGGCGGATGTGGGACAGGCGGACGTGGGCCAGGCAGACCTGGGACAGGCAGACGTGGGCCAGGCAGACGTGGGCCAGGCAGACGCGGGACAGGCAGCCACCGCGCGGGCGATCGTCGGGAACCTGCTGCTGGTCGCCGTCGACGACGGGCAGGCCGGCGCCCCCACGCAGCCGGCCTACGCCCTGCTCGCCCCCTCGGCGGCCGGGCTCGATGCAAGGCTCGCCCGGCTGGGCGCGGGCCCCGCCCGGGCCGGATCGGCGCGGGCCGGCGCCGGCAGCGGCCCGTGGACGGTGACGCTGCCCGGCGGCGTACCGGCCGAGGTCTGGACCGCGCCGGCCGGCCGGGCGTGAGGTTCCGGCCCGCCCGGTCAGGGGTGGATCAGCGCCGCCGGGCGGGCCGTCCGCGGGTAGGTGTCGAACCGCACCGGCAGCCAGCGCGACGGCACCACCGGGTCGGCGGCCCGCGGCTCGGCGTGGAACGTCCGCCGGTAGGTGTCCGGCGGCACCCCCACCGCCCGGTTGAAGTGGCGGCGCAGCGTGGCCGCCGTGCCCATGCCGGTCTGCGCGGCGATCTGCTCGATACTGCAGTCGCTGGTCTCCAGCAGTACCTGCGCCTTGTAGATCCGCTGGGTCAGCAGCCACTGCAGCGGTGTCGTCCCGGTGACCGCGTTGAAGTGCCGGGTGAGGTTGCGGGTGCTCATCCGGGCGCGGCGGGCCAGGTCCACGACGGTGAGCGGCTTGTCGAGCCGGGCGGTCACCCACGGCAGCAGCTCGGCGAGCGCGTGGTCGCGCCCGCTGGAGACCGGCGGGGTGATGAACTGTGCCTGGCCGCCGTCCCGGTAGGGCGGCATGACGAGCCGTCGGGCGAGTGCGTTCGCGACGGCGGCGCCGTGGTCGAGGCGGACCAGGTGCAGGCACAGGTCGATGCCGGCCGCCTTGCCGGCGGAGGTGAGGACGCTCCCCTCGTCGATGTAGAGGACGCTCGGGTCGACCTTCACCTCCGGGTAGCGGGCGGCCAGCAGGTCGGTGTGCAGCCAGTGGGTGGTGGCCCGCCGGCCGTCCAGCAGGCCGGCCGCCGCGAGCACGAACGCCCCGGTGCAGATGGACACGACCCGCGCGCCGGCCTCGTGCGCCGCCCGTACCGCGTCGACCAGGTCGGCGGGCGGCTTCCGCGTCACGTCACGGTACGCGGGCACGACGACGGTGTGGGCCCGGACCAGCCCGTCCAGGCTGCGGGACCCTTCGGGGCGGAACCAGCCACCGATATGCGCGCTGTCGGACCCGCAGACCGTGAAGTCGTACCAGGGATCGGCGAGGTCGGTCCGATTCACGCCGAAGATCTCACACGGCGCCGCCACTTCTAAGATCGGGATTTCGCCGGTGACCGCCAGAGCGACACTAATAGGCATATGCACATCGTCTCCCTCAGATCGTCTGCGGTCAACCGCCCTTTGCCCGGATGTCCATTCGGCGCGTTCGCGTCCATTGCCGGAACGGCCCGGGTGAGGTAAAAGGTTCACCTATCACGGACGGTTTATATACTGTCGGGAACATTTTCTCCGATGATTCCCGGCACTCTCCTCGTGTCCGGTTTTCCTATTGCCAGCACATGGCGTCTGAGGTAAAGGATTCACGTATGACCACCGATTCGACCACCGGCCCGCCGCCGCTGCCCGACGCCTTCTACCGCGACCTGGGCGGCGGCCGCTTCGAGAGCAGCCACGCCACGGCCGGCCCGTGGAGCCCGAAGACCCAGCACGGCGGCCCGCCCTCGGCGCTGCTGGGCCGGGCCCTGCAGCAGCACGCGCCCCGGCCCGGGCTGCGGATCGCGCGCATCACCCTCGAACTGCCGCGCCCCGTCCCGGTCGCCGACCTCCGGGTCGAGGTGCGGACGCTGCACTCCGGGGGCCGGACCGAACTCCTCGAAGGCCGGATCACCGCCGACGGACGGCCCGTCCTGCTGGCCCGCGCCTGGCGGGTGGTCGCCAGCCCCGCCGACACCCCGCGCCTGCGCCCGGAACCGGGCCCGCCGCCGCTGCCCGGGCCGCAGCCCCCGCAGGTGATGGCGGGCGCCCACCTGGACGGCTACATCGCGGCGATGGAGTGGCGGTTCGAACCGGGCAGGGGGTTCGACACGGCCGGCCCCGGCGCGGCCTGGGCCCGCCAGCGCATCCCGCTGGTGGCCGGAGAGCCGGACACCCCGCTGACCCGGGCGCTCACCGTGGCCGACAGCAACTGGGCGGTGGCCTTCGAGCTGGACCACCACCGGCAGCTGGTCATCAACACCGACGTCACGCTCGCCCTGCACCGCGAGCCGGTCGGCGACTGGTTCTGCATGAGCGCGGCGACCGTCGCCGGCCCGGACGGCTCGGGGCTCGCGGTGGGCCGGCTCGACGACCTGGACGGCGACTGCGGCCGGATCCTGCAGACGCTGCTGGTCGCCGACCGCTGAGCCGGGCCCCCTCCTGGCCGACCCGGGGCCGGCCGGACAGGAGGCGGGGTGCCGCAGCGGCTAGCCCGGCCAGTCGACCAGCAGGCGCTTGGGCCCGCGGAAGGAGATGTTGACCGGGAAGCTGAACTCCTGGCCTTCGACCATCCGCATCCCCGGCGCCCGCTGGGCCAGCAGGTCGAGCGCGATCCGCGCCTCCATCCGGGCCAGCGCGGCACCGATGCAGTAGTGGATGCCCTTGCCGAAGGCGAGGTGGGCACGGACGTCGTCGCGGCGGATGTCGAAGGTCTCCGGTGCGTCGAAGTACTTCGGGTCCCGGTTCGCCGCACCGAGCAGCAGCAGCACCTTGGCGTCGGCCGGGATCTCGACGCCGTCCACCTGTACCGCCCGGGTGGTGATCCGGCGCCAGGCGATGATGCTGCTGTCGTAGCGCAGCACCTCCTCGACCGCCTCGTCGATGAGCGAGCGGTCGGCGCAGATGGCGTCCCACTGGTCGCGGTGGGTGAGCAGCCGCCGGATCGCGTTGCCGGTGAAGCTGGTGGTGGTCTCGTGCCCGGCGAAGCTCAGGCCGTACGCGACGTTGGTGATCTCCTCCAGGGACAGCGACTCCGGGTCGGCCCGGTGGATCCGGATCAGGTCGCTGGTGAAGTCGTCGACCGGGTCGGCCGCCCGCTTGGCGACGAACTCCTCGCAGTAGCGCCAGTAGTGCACCATGTTGGTGGCGATGTCGCGCTGCTCGTCGACGCTGGGCCGGCCCCAGCTGAAGGCGATCCGGTTGCCGCACCAGCTCTTGAGCATGTCCATGTCCTCATCGGGAAATCCGATGAAGGTGAAGATCATGTAAGCAGGCAGCGGGTAGGTCAGCGCCTGCACCAGGTCGACCTGGCCGGGCTCGATCGCGTCGACCAGCTCGGTCGCCTTCGCCCACACCTTGGGCTCCAGCACGGACACCCGGCGGGCCGAGAAGCCCTTCAGGTTGTGCCGGCGGATCCGGGTGTGCTTGGGCGGGTCGCAGTCCGACATCACCGGGCTGGCGTGAAACCCCTCCTTGACGATGCTCCGGGCCTCGTCCGACAGCGGGAAGACCGGGCGCTGGCCGACGGCCGCGGAGAACGTCCCCGGATCCTTCAGGACGGCCTCGATGTCGTCGTAGCGGGTCACCACCCACATGTCGATCGACGAGGCGTAAAAGGCCGGCACCTCCTCGCGGACGGCCGAGAGGGTCGGATACGGGTCGGCCAGAAAAGATTCGGCCAGCGGATCGAAATTCTGGTGGACCGGGCACGATGCCGTAGCGGGTGTCGCCATGACGCAACCTCCTTGGCTGGATGCCCTCAGTCTTCTTTAATCCGACCGTCCTGAAAACGACATAATCATGGACATGGTTATAGTAAATTCTCATGACCGAGCGGATCAGCCTGCGCCAGCTTGACTACTTCGTGATCGCCGCCGAGATCGGCACGATGACCGGCGCCGCGCAGCGACTGCACGTCTCGCAGTCCGCGGTCTCCCTCGGCATCGCCGAGCTGGAACGCCAGCTCGGCGTGCAGCTCCTGCTCCGCTACAAGGCGAAGGGGCTCACCCTCACCGAGGCCGGCCGGCTGCTGCTCCCCGAGGCCCGCGCCCTGCTGGCCCGTACCGAGGAGCTCCAGGCCGGCATGCGCGAGATCGGGCAGACCCCGGCCGGCCGGCTGGTGGTCGGCTGCTTCACCACCATCGGGCCGTTCCTGCTGCCCCGGCTGCTGGAGGAGTTCCGGGCCGCCTACCCGGAGGTCGTCCTGGACTTCGTGGAGGGCTCCCTGACCGAGCTTCAGGACCTGCTGCTGGAGGGCCGGTGCGAGCTGGCGGTGCTCTACGGGGTCGACATCCGGCCGGGCATCGAGCACGCCGTGCTGTACGCCACCAGGCCGCACGTGCTGCTCCCGCCCGGGCACCCGCTGGCGGACGCCGAGGCCGTCCGGCTGGCGGACCTGGTCGGCCACGACATGATCATGCTCGACGTGCCGCCCAGCCTGCACTACTTCAGCACCGTGCTCGCCACCGCCGGGGTCGTGCCGACGATCCGCCACCGTACCGAGAGCTTCGAGATGGTCCGCAGCCTGGTCGCCCGGGGCGTCGGCTACTCCCTGCTGATCCAGCAGCCCGCCCACGACGTCAGCTACGAGGGCCGCCGCCTGGAGGTCCGCCGCATCCACGACGAGGTCGTCCCGCTGACCGTCGTGCTGGCCCGCCCGGCCGGTGCCCAGCCCACCCGCCGGGCCGCCGCGTTCGCCGCCTTCTGCCACGCCGCCGTGGCCCACTACCCGAGGCTCGGCTGAGCCCGCCCGGCGCCACCGGCCCGGGCCGGCCGCCACCGTCGAGGGTGATGTCGCAAAACTGCCAGCCGGGGCCCCCGCCGACGGGTCATGCTGGGGCCATGCATGAAGACGCGGAGCGGTGTGTCCGGGCCGTGCAGTCCAAGGACTCCCGTTTCGACGGCTGGTTCTTCACCGCGGTGCTGACCACCCGGATCTACTGCCGGCCGAGCTGCCCGGTGGTACCGCCGAAACCCAAGAACATGAGCTTCTACCCGAGCGCGGCGGCCGCCCAGCACGCGGGCTTCCGGGCCTGCAAGCGCTGCCGCCCGGACGCCACCCCGGGATCACCGGCCTGGAACGAGCGGGCCGACCTGGTCGCGCGCGCCATGCGGCTGATCAAGGACGGCGTGGTCGACCGGCACGGCGTCCCGGGGCTCGCCGCCCGGCTCGGCTACAGCACCCGCCAGGTGGAGCGGCAGCTCCAGGCCGAGGTCGGCGCCGGACCGCTCGCGCTGGCCCGGGCCCAACGGGCGCAGACCGCCCGGATACTGATCGAGACGAGCACGCTGCCGATGGCCGAGGTGGCGTTCGCGGCCGGCTTCTCCTCCATCCGCACCTTCAACGACACGGTGCGCGAGGTGTTCGCGCTCTCCCCGACCGAACTGCGCGGGCGCGGGCGGCCCGGCGCCGCCGCCGGCGCGCTGTCGCTGCGGCTGCCGTTCCGCGCACCGCTCTGCCCGGACAACCTGTTCGGGCACCTGGCGGCCACCGCGGTGCCCGGCGTCGAGGAGTGGCGCTCGGACACCTACCGCCGCACGCTGCGGCTGCCGCACGGCCACGGGGTCGCCGAACTGCGGCCCACGGGGGCCTCGTTCATCGACTGCCGACTGATCCTCTCCGACCTGCGGGACCTGACCACCGCGATCAACCGCTGCCGACGGCTGCTCGACCTGGACGCCGACCCCACCGCGATCGACGAACTGCTCGCCGCCGACCCGGTGCTGGCGCCCCTGGTCCGCAAGAACCCGGGCCGCCGGGTCCCGCACACCGTGGACGGCGCCGAGTTCGCGATCCGCGCGCTGCTGGCCGGCGAGGGCTGGGGGCCGGTGTCCGTCGCCGCCGCCCGCACCCGCGCGGCCCGGCTGGTGGCCGCCCACGGCACGCCCGTCGCGGACCCGGGCGGCGGCCTCACCCACCTCTTCCCGGCACCGGCGGAGCTGACCGGCCTCGACCCGGCCACGGTCGTCCTCCCGCGCCGGCGCCGGGACGCGATCACCGCGCTGATCGCGGCACTGGCCGCCGACTCGGTCGACCTGGGCGCCGGCAGCGACTGGCAGCAGGCCCGCGCGCAGTTGTCCGCCCTCCCCGGCGTCGAGCCGGGGACGGTGGAGACGATCGCGATGCGCGCGCTCGGCGACCCCGACGCGTTCACCGCGGGCGACCCGGGCGTCGCCCTCGCGGCCGCCGGCCTCGGCCTGCCGTCCACCCCGACCGCCCTGAGCCACCGCTCGGCGGCCTGGCGGCCGTGGCGCGCCTACGCCGTGCAGCACCTCTGGGCCGCCGGCGACCACCCGCTCGACGGGCCGCCCGCCGGTGCCGGCCCCGCGCCCGCGCCGTTCACCACCGCCGTCAGTAGAGTCGGTTGACGAGAGGAAGCAGAACCAGCAGATGAGCACGTCCACCGCACCCACGGGGCGCACCCACACCGTGATCGACAGCCCGTACGGCCCGCTCACCCTGGTCGCCGAGGGCGACCGGCTCGTCGGCCTCTACATGGAGGCGCAGCGCCACCGGCCCGAGCAGTCCAGTTTCGGCGAGCGGCTGCCGGGGCCGACCGAGGCTCCGTTCGTCGAGACGGCGCGGCAGCTGGCGGAGTACTTCGACGGCCGGCGCGACACCTTCGACCTCCCGCTGGAGCTGCACGGCACCGTCTTCCAGCAGCGGGTCTGGGCCGCCCTGCGCGAGATCCCGATCGGCGAGACCTGGACGTACGGGGAGCTGGCGCAGCACATCGGGCAGCCGACCGCCTCGCGCGCGGTGGGGCTCGCCAACGGGAAGAACCCGATCGGCGTGATCGTGCCCTGCCACCGGGTGGTCGGCTCGGACGGCAGTCTGACCGGCTACGGCGGCGGCCTGGAGCGCAAGCTGGCACTGCTGGTGCACGAGCACGCCCTGCCGGCCGACTCGGGGGGCCAGCAGGCGCTGGTCTTCTGAGCCGCCGACGGTGCCCCGTTCCGCCCTCCCTTCGTGGACGGAACGGGGCACCGAGCCTTTCTGTCGCATTGTCTGAATTCCGTACCGGCGCCGCCGCACCGTCATTCCGTGCGTGCGGCAGGCCGCTCCGACCTGGGCACGGGCATCCGGCGGGCACGTCCCGAGGATGAGGTCGAAAACTCGCCAGACCACGGCCGGGGGCGGCTGTTGTACTGATCCGGAGGTATCCCGGGACATTTGGGCCCGAGGACGACAATTCCGGAAAGGGGCATCATGCCCACCGCGACAACCACCCTGGAAAGCACCTCTCCCCCGGTGCGTTCACCATTGGTGGGCTGGCTCGCCGCCACCTCGGTGATGATGGGGATCTTCTCGATCGTCACCACCGAGATCCTGCCGATCGGGCTGCTGACGCCGATCGGGGCCGGCTTCCACATCTCCGACGGCCAGGCCGGCCTGATGATGACGATGCCGGGCATCGTCGCCGCGATCGCCGCCCCGGCGGTCACGGTGGCGGCCGGGCGGCTCGACCGGCGCCTGATGCTGTGCGTCCTGATCGGGCTGCTGGCGTTCGCCGACTTCCTCGCCGCGGCGGCACCCGCCTACTGGGTGATGCTGGTGTCCCGGGTGCTGGTCGGCGTCACCATCGGCGGCTTCTGGTCGATCGGCGCCGGGCTCGCACCGCGCCTCGTCCCGGAGAAGTCGGTGCCCCGGGCGACCGCGGTGATCTTCTCCGCCGTACCCCTGGGCTCCGTATTCGGCGTCCCCGTCGGCACTCTGATCGGCCATCTGGCGGGCTGGCGGGCGTCCTTCGTGGTGATGGGCGTCTTCAGCGTCGCCGTGCTGATCGCGCTGCTGCTCCTGCTGCCGCCGCTGCCCGTCCACGAGGCGACCCGGCTGGACGCGCTGCGCGGGATGTTCCGCAACCGCAACGTCCGGATCGGGCTGGCCGCGACCTTCCTGGTCGTGATCGCGCACTTCAGCACGTACACCTACGTGGAGCCGTTCCTCGAGGAGGTCACCCTGGTGGGCACCGGCCGGATCAGCACCTTCCTGCTGGTCTACGGCGTGGCCGGGCTGCTGGGCAACTTCGTGGCCGGCTCGATGATCACGCGCGGCCTGCGGGGCACCTGGATCACCTGCGCCGCCCTGATCGCCACGGCGACCCTGCTGCTGCCCGTGGTCGGCGACCGGCAGCTCGCGGCGATCGGCCTGCTCGTCGTCTGGGGGCTCGCCTACGGAGCCGTCCCGATCTGTTCGAGCACCTGGTTCGCCCGCTCCGCGCCGGACTCGCCCGAGGCGGCCAACATCATGTTCACCGCCTCCTTCCAGGCGACCCTGTCCACCGGTGCGCTGCTCGGCGGCGTCGTCGTGGACCACTCCTCCACCTCGACCGTGATGGTGCTCGGCGGTGCGGTCGCCGTCCTGATGGCCCTGACCCTGTTGGGGGCGGCCCGACGGGGTCAACCTGCCTGACCCCGGCCGGCCGGCGCGCGGCATCCGACCCGCCCCCGACGCCCGGCGAACCTGACGACCCCTGCGGCCGGACGGCGCGCGGCCACTCGCCGCGCCCGCCCGGCCGCAGCCGTTCGCACCGGCGTCCGCCCGCAGGCCGAGGGGCGTGAGCGGCGCGCAGCGCGCCCCTCTCTGCTGTCCGAAACCGTTCGCATGATGGCATTTCAGCCGCTCGCCAGCACCACCGCCCACGGCAATGATCTGAAGAGCGAACGAACGGCAGTGCCTGCCTTCGACGTGGCAGAGGTCGAGGTGTTCCCTCTCCACCCGCGTTCGCGTTCCCGTCTAACGAAAGAGGCTGTCATGTGCGGTATCACCGGCTGGGTGGACTTCGAGCGCGACCTCACCCAGGAACGGGCCGTCATCCAGGCGATGACCGACACCATGGCCCTGCGCGGACCGGACGGCGAGGGGGTGTGGCTCGACCGCCACGCCGCGATCGGCCACCGACGCCTGTCGATCATCGACCTGGAGGGCGGCCGCCAGCCGATGGTCGCCGACGGGGACGGCCGCGAGCCGGCCGTGCTGACCTTCAGCGGCGAGATCTACAACTACCGGGAGCTGCGCAGCGAACTCGTCTCGCGCGGCCACCGGTTCCGGACCGAGAGTGACACCGAGGTCGTCCTGCGCGCCTACCTGCAGTGGGGCCCCGGCCTGGTCGACAAGCTCAACGGCATGTTCGCGTTCGCCATCTGGGACGCCCGCACCGAGGAGCTCCTGCTGGTCCGCGACCGCCTCGGCGTCAAGCCGCTCTACTACTACCCCACGCCGGACGGCGTCCTGTTCGGCTCCGAGCCCAAGGCGATCCTCGCCAACCCGCAGGCCCGCCGCCGGGTGAACGCCGACGGCCTGCGCGAGCTGCTGGACATGGTGAAGACCCCCGAGCACGCCGTCTTCACCGGCATGTACGAGGTGCGGCCCGGCTACCTGGTCCGGGTACGCCGCCAGGGGCTGACCAAGCACCGCTACTGGGCGCTGGAGGCCCGCGAGCACACCGACAGCCTGGACACGACCATCGCCACCGTCCGGGAGCTGCTCGACGACACGGTCAAGCGCCAGCTCATCTCGGACGTCCCGCTGTGCACCCTGCTGTCCGGCGGCCTGGACTCCTCGGTGGTCACCGCGATCGCCCAGAAGGCGCTGGTCGCGGACGGCGCCGGCCCCGTCCGCTCGTTCTCCGTCGACTTCGCGGGTGCGGCCGAGAACTTCCTGCCCGACCCGCTGCGCTCCACCCCCGACGCCCCGTACGTGCGGGACCTCGCCGCGCACGTTTCCGCCGACCACACCGAGGTCATCCTCGACAGCGACGAACTGAGCGACCCGAAGGTGCGCGCCGCCGTCCTCGGCGCCACCGACCTGCCGCCCGGTCACTTCGGCGACCTGTGGCCGTCGCTGTACCAGCTGTTCCGGGCGATCCGGCAGCACTCCACCGTGGCGCTCTCCGGCGAGTCCGCCGACGAGGTGTTCGGCGGCTACAGCTGGTTCCACGACCCGGAGTCCGTCAACGGCGGCACCTTCCCGTGGCTCAGCGCCACGCCGGGCGCCTTCTACGACGGACGCCCGCTGTTCGACCGCGGCCTGATCGACCGGCTCGACCCGATGGGCCACCGCGCCCGGCGCTACGACGAGGCGCTGGCCGAGGTGCCGGTGCTGCCCGGCGAGAGCGGACTGGAGAAGCGGATGCGGGAGGTCAGCTACCTCAACATCACCCGGTTCCTGCAGACCCTGCTCGACCGCAAGGACCGGATGAGCATGGCCACCGGCCTGGAGGTGCGGGTGCCGTTCTGCGACCACCGGCTGGTCGAGTACGTGTTCAACGTGCCGTGGGCGATGAAGACCTTCGACGGCCGGGAGAAGAGCCTGCTCCGGGCCGCCTCCCGGGACCTGCTGCCGACGTCCATCCTCCAGCGCGTGAAGAGCCCGTACCCCAGCACGCAGGACTCCGGCTACGAGAAGACGCTGCGCGAGGAGCTCTCCGGCATCCTGGCCGACGGCAGCTCCCCGGCCCTGCCGCTGCTCGACCTGGACCGCGTACGGCAGCGGGTGGAGCGGCCGGTCGCCGAGAACAGCACCCAGATCACCCGGATCGACCTGGAGACCCCGCTGTGGCTCAACACCTGGCTCTCCGCGTACGACGTCACGGTCGACCTGTGACGGCGGCGCCGGCCACCCGTTCGTAGGCACCGGGAGTACCGGCAGTACCGGCCGCGTGGTCATCGGCCGGAGGCACGGGGTGCGGAACCGCCGGAGCCGCGGTTCCGCACCCCGTGCGTTCCGGCGGCCGGGGTCCGTACGTCTGCCTCCCGGTCCCGGAAGCGGATCGGACAGCCCCACCTGTGCAGGCCTCCGCCACCCGCAGTACGTCCTCACTCCGGCGTGGTCGAGGTGCTCGCCTTCAGGTGGGGCGGGGCCATCAGCCGCAGCGCGTGGTACCCGATCACCACGATGAGCGTGCCGAGGGCGATGCCGCTGAGCTCGAAGGTGTCGGTGAAGGTGAGACTGACCCCGCCGATCCCGATGATCACACCGGCGGCGACCGGGACGAGGTGCAGCGGGTTGGTCAGGTCGACCCGGTTGTGGATCCAGATCTGCGCGCCGAGCAGGCCGATCATGCCGTACAGGACGACGGTGATCCCGCCGAGCACGCCGCCCGGGATGGCCGCCACGACGGCGCCGAACTTCGGGCAGAGGCCGAAGAGGATCGCGAAGCCCGCGGCGCACCAGTACGCGGCCGTCGAGTAGACCCGGGTCGCGGCCATCACCCCGATGTTCTCCGCGTACGTGGTGGTGGCCGGGCCGCCGACCGCCGTGGACATCACGGTGGCCGCGCCGTCCGCCATGATCGCCACGCCGAGCCGGTCGTCGAGCGGATCACCCGTCATCTCGCCCACGGCCTTGACGTGCCCGGCGTTCTCGGCGATCAGCGCCACCACCACCGGCAGCGCGACCAGGATCGCCGAGGCGGAGAAGCTCGGCCCGTGCAGGGTGGGCAGCCCGATCCAGTCCGCCTGGCCGACGCCCGAGAGGTCGAGGCGCCAGTGGTCGGTGACCTCGCCGGCGCCGTTCGCGGAGTGGATCCGGCCGAAGATCCGGTCGAACAGCCAGGACACCGCGTAGCCGAAGAGCAGCCCCAGGAAGATCGCGATCCGGGACCAGAAACCCCGCAGGACGACCAGCGCGAGCGCGGTGAAACTCATCGTCAGCAGCGCCGTCCACTGGTCCTGCGGCCAGTACGTGCCCGCGGCCACCGGCGCCAGGTTGAACCCGATCAGCATCACCACCGCACCCGTCACCACCGGCGGCAGCACCGCGTGGATCACCCGGGCGCCCAGCGTGTGCACCACCGCGCCGCAGGCCGCCAGCACAGCGCCGACCACCAGCAGTGCACCGGTCAGCGTGGCGGAGTCGCCGCCCTGGGCGCGGATCACCGCGGCCACCCCGACGAACGAGAGGCTGCTGCCCAGGTAGGACGGGATCCGCCCGCCGGTCGCCAGCAGGAAGAACACCGTGGCCACGCCGGAGACCATCACCGCGAGGTTCGGGTCGAGCCCCATCAGGACGGGGGCGACGAAGGTGGCCCCGAACATCGCCACCACGTGCTGCGCACCCAGCCCCACCGTCCGGCCCCAGGTGAGCCGTTCGCCCGGCCTGACCACCTGCCCGGGAGCCGGGTTCCGGCCGTCGCCGTGCAGCGTCCACCCGAATCGCACGATCGGCACTCCTCACTACCCCGCGCAGCACCTCACCACCTGGGCGGCGCGGCGAACCGGAGGGATCACCCCGGAAAGGATCAACAGCCCACCACGGCGGCAGGCGGGTCGCAAGGCGGCGCACCAGCTGTTCGAACGAAGCCGCTCCCCACTCACCCGGGGGAGTGCCACGAGACCGTCACACCCTCGACGACCGGGGCTGCCGAGACCGGGGGCCCAGCGGGCCGGCTCAAGCGGGGAGCGCCCGGTGTCGCCGTCGGACGATTACTTGGCCAGCCACATAAATGGTGCTACTTTTATGTGGCTGGCCACATAAAGATGGCCGGCCAGGCATCCCCCTTGAGGAGACAGTCATGAAGGCCATCGTTTTCGACACGTTCGGCGGCGCCGAGGTCCTGCACGAGGCGGAGCTCGCGATCCCCCGGCCCGGCCCCGGCCAGGTCCGCGTGCGCGTCCAGGCCGTCGGCGTCAATCCGGTGGACGGCAAGATCCGGTCCGGGGTCATGGAGGCCGTCTTCCCGACCACGCTGCCCGCCGTGCCCGGCGGAGAGATCGCCGGCGTGGTCGACGCCGTCGGCGAGGGGGTCGACGGTCTGAAGGAGGGCGACGAGGTCCTGGGATGGTCCGACACCGGTTCCTACGCGCAGTACGCCCTGGCCTCCGCGGCCGTCCTCGCCCCGAAGCCGGCCGGGCTGGACTGGGCGCACGCTGCCGCGCTGCCCGTGGCCGGCGACGGCGCCGAACGGGTGCTGGACCTGCTGCACGTCACGGCCGGTGAGACGCTGCTGATCCACGGCGCGTCCGGCGCGCTCGGCACCGTCGCCGTCCAGCTCGCCGTCGCCCGCGGCGCCCGCGTCCTCGGCACCGCCGGCCCGGCCAACCAGGAGTACGTCACCTCGCTCGGCGGCACCGCGCTGGTCTACGGGGAGGACCTGGTCGAGCGGGTCCGCGCGCTCGCCCCCGAAGGGGTGGACGCGGTCTTCGACGCGGCGGGCAAGGGCGCGCTGGAGGACTCCATCACCTTGCGCGGCGGCACCGACCGGATCGTCACCACCGCCGACTTCCGCGCCGGCGAACTCGGCGTAGTCTTCGCCGAGGGCCCGCAGCGCCGCTCCGCGACCCGGCTGGCCGAACTGGCCCGGCAGGCCGCCGACGGCACGCTGGTGACCACGGTCGGGGCCACCTACCCGCTCGCCGAAGCGGCCGAGGCCCAGCGGGCCAGCGACCGCGGCCACAACCGAGGGAAGATCGTCCTCACCGTCGGCTAGCCGGTGCGCCCGAGCACACCGCCCCGACCGCACCATCCGGCCGACAGCACCCTGCCGACACCACCGAGGGAACAGCATTGTCCGAGACTCCGCCCGAGCCGCCGAGCACCGCGAGCGAGGGGCGTCTGAGCTACGCCGTCTTCCAGCTCGCCCGCGTGCACCGCGGCCACGCCGCCGCGATGCTGCGCGCCATGAACCTGCACCCGGGGCAGGAACTGCTGCTCATGCAGCTCTTCGACCACGACGGCCGGACCCAGGCCGAACTGCTGGAGCAGGCCGGCCTCGACCACTCCACCGTCTCCAAGTCACTGCGCCGCATGCAGGAGGCCGGACTGCTCACCCGGGAACCCGCCCCGCACGATCGCCGCGTCATGGTGGTCCACCTCACCGACGCCGGCCGCGCGCTGCGGAAGCCCATCGCCGACATGTGGCGCGCCCTGGAGCAGGTCTCCGTCCGCGACCTGACCCCTGAGCAGATCGAGGCGTTCACCGCCTCGGCCCACACGATCGAGAAGTCGGTCAGGGAGCACGGCCGCCGGACACCCCAGGAGTAGCCGGTTCGGCCGAGCGGCCTACTCACCGGGCCGGCCGCCCCGGGGGGTGCTCCCGGACGCGCGCGGCAGCGCCGACAGTGTGCGGCTGCTCTCGAAGCGGCGCGGCGCCCCGGTCACCGGGTCGGTGAACTCCAGTACGGCGGAGAGCAGTTGCAGGGGGCGGCTGAAGTCGTCCGGGGCCGGGTCGGGGAGCAGGACGGGGTAGACCGGGTCGCCGAGGATCGGGATCCCGAGGGTGCTCATGTGCAGGCGCAGCTGGTGCGTGCGGCCGGTGGCGGGGCTGAGGCGGTAGTGGCCGAGGCCGTCGTGGTGGCCGAGCAGCTCGATGTGGCTCTCGCTGTTGGGCGGGCCCTCGACCTGCTGGGCGGCGATGACGCCGCGCTCCTTGAGGATCCGGCTGCGCACCGTGCGCGGCAGGTCCAGCGCCGGGTCGTACGGGGCGACGGCGCGGTACTCCTTGCGGACCAGGCGGTCGCGGAAGAGGTTCTGGTAGGCGGCCCGCTCGTCCGGCCGGACGACGAACATGGCGAGGCCGGCGGTGAGGCGGTCGAGCCGGTGGGCCGGGCTGAGGGCGGGCAGGCCGAGGTCGTGGCGGAGCCGGGAGAGGGCGGTCTGGGTGACGTGCCGGCCGCGGGGTGTGGTGGCCAGGAAGTGCGGCTTGTCGGCGACGACCAGGTGCTCGTCGTGGTGGACGATGCCGATCGTGAACGGGACGGGCACCTCCGCCGGCAGGTCGCGGTAGAACCAGAGGTGGGCGGCGGGTGCGTAGGGCGCGTCCGGGTGCAGCGGGCCACCGGCGCCGACGATCTCCTGCCCGTGCAGCATCGCGTCGATCCTGGCCGGGTCCACGGTGGGCAGCCGGTGCAGCAGGTAGGCGCGGACGGTGGGCCACGGCCCCTCGGCGGGCAGCCGCAGGTGCACGGGGTCGACGCCGTGGCGCTGCGGCAGCGGGGCGGGTGGCTTCGGCGTCTTGCGTCTCATCACCGCCAAGCCTATGCGCCGCCGGGCCCGGCCTTCCC
>NZ_JBHUWW010000131.1:0-25487 GCF_042669755.1 Kitasatospora sp. NPDC057223
GTGCATGGGGATGCACCGGGCCACGCGACTGCACCGGCCGGCACCGGGGCCGGCCCGCCGGGGCTACGCCACCGGGGCGACGAACACGTGCGCCGCGATGTCCTTGCCCAGCTCGACGGCCTCCTCGCCGGCGCCCACCAGAATGCCGCCGACGCCCGCCGTGACCTGCACGGTGCCGCCCGGCCGCACACCGGCCCGGCGCAGCGTGCGCATCAGCTCCTCGTCCGTCTGGATCGGCTCACCGATCCGGCGGATCACCACGCTCGCCCCGCCGTCGCCGGGCCGCAGCGCGTCCAGCGTGACCAGGGCGGCGTCGAAGCCCTCGCCCTCCGCCTTGGTGTCGCCGAGCTCGTCCAGGCCGGGGATCGGGTTGCCGTACGGCGACTGGGTGGGGTGGCCGAGCATCGCGAGCACCTTGCGCTCGACGGTCTCGCTCATCACGTGCTCCCAGCGGCAGGCCTCCTCGTGCACCTGCTCCCACTCCAGGCCGATCACGTCGACCAGCAGGCACTCGGCGATGCGGTGCTTGCGCATCACCCGCACGGCGAGCCGGCGGCCCTCCTCGGTGAGTTCGAGGTGCCGGTCGCCGGCGACCTGAAGGAGGCCGTCACGCTCCATCCGGCCGACGGTCTGGCTGACGGTGGGGCCGCTCTGCTCCAGGCGCTCGGCGATCCGGGCGCGCATCGGGGTGATGCCTTCTTCCTCCAGCTCCAGGATGGTGCGAAGGTACATCTCGGTCGTGTCGATCAGCCCAGACATCGCCGCTGGCTCCGTTCCTCGGTGTCCACACCGCCAATTCTGACGTACCGCGATGACAACCAGGTCCACGCGAGGGTGTTCCCGGCCCCTTTTCGTCCCTGTTGACAGCGGGCGGCTCCAGGCAGCACGGTGCTGGCCGTAGCTTTCTCCACTGGCGGTCTGGACCACCGGGCCGCCCCCTGCGGCCGGGGGCACCGCCCGGCAGAATGCGAAGGCCCCGATGAACGACCTGGTCGGACAGTACTTCGACGCCGCGATCGACCACCTCCGGCGGATCCGTGCCGAGGAGTCGGGCAACATCGAGCGGGCGGCGGAGCTGCTGGCGGACGCCCTCGCCGGGGGGCAGCGGGTCTTCACCTACGGCGCCGGACATTCCTCACTGGCTGCCCAGGATGTGGTCTACCGGGCCGGCGGGCTCGTCCCGGTGAACCTGCTGGATGTCCCCGGGATGGCCGGGGTCACCGTGCGGCCCGCGCCGCTCGCCAGCGCGCTGGAGCGGGTCTCCGGCCTGGCGACCACCACGCTGGACCACACCCCGGCCACGGCCGGCGACGTGCTGTTCGTCATCTCGCTCTCCGGCCGCCAGGTGATGCCGGTCGAGCTGGCCCAGCACGCCCGCTCGCGCGGCCTGCGCGTGATCGGGGTGACCTCGCTGGCGTACCCGGCCGAGGTGACCTCGCAGCACCCGTCGGGGACGTACCTCAAGGACCACTGCGACGTGGTGCTCGACAACAAGATCGCGGTCGGTGACGGCGAGCTGACGCACCCCGGCGCCGGGACGACCTTCGGGCCGGTCTCCACCATCGTGACCAGTGCGCTGATGCAGGCGGTCATCGCCTCGACGGTCGGCCGGCTCGCGGAGCGCGGCATCGAACCGCCGCTGTTCCGCTCCGGCAACGTCGACGGCGGCACCGAGTGGAACCTCAAGGTGATGGCGGACAACGCGGACCGGATCTTCTACACCTTCTGACGGCCCCGCCCGGCGGCGCGCGCCCGGTCTGAGACAACCTGCGCGGCTTCCGGCCATCCCCGCCCGCCGCGGGGCGTACCGGGGGCCGCGCCTGGGCAGGAAGGCCCTCGACGACGGGTGGGGCCGGACGGACGACGGGGGCGTGATTCGCATGGGCCGGGTGCGCGAGGACGAACTGCTGCCCGAACTGTTCTGGGCCGCCGACTCGGCCTCCCAGCAGGGCCAGCGGCGCTCCGTCGCGCTGGCCCGCTGGGAGCTGCTGCTGCTGGTCGCGGCCGCCGCGGCCGGCTCCGCCGACGGCTCGCTGTGGGCCTGGACGGCGGCGCTCGCCTACCTGGGCGCGATCGGCCTCGCGGTGGTGGGCGGCCGGCAGAACCCGCAGGGCCTCTGGTACGAGGGGCGGGCGGCGGCCGAGTCGGTCAAGACCCTCGCCTGGAAGTACGCGGTGCGGGCCGACGCCTACCAGCCGCCGCCGACCACCCTGCCGGACGCCGAGGGCCTGTACGAGTTCCAGCTGACCCGGGTGCTGCACGCCTTCCGGGGCAGCCGGGCCGTCCGCGGCGGCGCGACGGCCGAGGTCACCGAGGCGATGCGCGGGCTGCGCGGCGAACCGCTGGCCGTCCGCCGCGAGGTCTACCTCCAGGAGCGGGTGAAGAGCCAGCACGACTGGTACGCGGCCAAGGCCAGGTACTGCGCCCGGGCCGGCTTCTGGACGGGTGTCCTGGGGATCGTCCTGCCGCTGCTCGGGCTGGTGCTCGCGGTGCTCCGGGCCCTGGACGGCTTCGGCTACGACGCGCTGGGCACCGTCTCGGCGGTCGCCGCCTCGGTCGCCGCCTGGGCGCAGCTGCGCCAGTACCGCCCGCTGGCCGCCGCCTACGCGCTGGCCGCCGACGAGCTGGAGCTGATCCGGCGCCAGCTGACCCGCCTCGACGTCCGCGAGCCCGGCGCCGAGGAGCTCTGGGCCCGCCTCGCCAGGGACGCCGAGGACGCCGTCTCCCGCGAGCACACCACCTGGCAGGCCCGCCGCGAGGTGCACGCCCGCGACCACTGAACCGGGCCGGCCCTCAGCGGGCGGCCACCGGGGTGAGCGGTGCGCCGCCGGCCAGGACGGCCAGGACGTTGTCGACGGCCAGGCCGCCCATCGCCTGCCGGGTGCGGACGGTGGCGCTGCCCAGGTGCGGTGCGAGGACGGCGCGGTCCTGGGCCAGCAGTTCGGGCGGGACGGCGGGCTCGTGCTCGAAGTTGTCGACGGCGGCGGCGGACAGCGCGCCGGAGCCGAGCGCGGCGGCCAGTGCGAGCTCGTCGACCACGCCGGCCGTCATGCTCACCACCACGGCGCCGGGCGGGAGTTGCGCCAGGCGGTCGGCGTTCAGCAGGTGCCGGGTGGCGGCGGTGAGCGGGCAGGTGACCACCAGGACCATGGACTTCGCGAGCAGTTCGTCCAGCGGGAGCCAGTGCGGCCCGCCCCCGGGCTCCGCCGGGAGCGGGGTTCGGTTGTGGTAGCCGACGGGCATGTCGAAGGCCGCGGCCCGGCGGGCCACCGCCCGGCCGATCCGGCCCATGCCGAGAATGCCCAGCGGCGTGCCCGCCAGCTCCATGCCGAGCAGGAAGGTGGGCGCCCAGGCCCACGACCGTCCGGAGCGCAGCAGCCGCTCGCCCTCGCCGAGCCGCCGGGTGGCCGCGAGCAGCAGGGCCCAGGCCATGTCGGCGGTGGCGGCCGTGAGGACGCCGGGGGTGTTGCTGACCGGCACGCCGCGCCGGGCGCAGGCCGCGAGGTCGATGTTGTGCGTCCCCACCGCGTGGTTGGCGACGATCCGCAGGGCGGGCCCGGCGGCGTCCAGGAACTCGTCGTCCACCACGTCGTCCAGCGTGGTGATCACGGCCGCCCGGCCGTGCACGGCCTTCAGCAGCCCGGCCCGCCCCATCGGCAGCTCCTCGTCGTGCTGGGTGACGGCGCAGGACGGCGCGAGGCGCTCGACCACCCCCGGGGCGAGCCGGCGGGTGACCAGGACGGGGGGCTTGCGGTGGTCGCTCATCAGGGCGCAGCGTACCGCCCGGCGGGCCCCCTCCCCCGGGCGCGACGGGTTCGCGCGGCGGCCGTGTTCAGTCCCGTGCTGCGGCTGCGGCGCGTGCCGGGCCGGCCCGGCCGCGCAGGACCCGGCCGGCGACGTCGACGGCCTCCACGACGGGGACCAGCAGGCAGTCGGCGTCCCCGAACCGGCCGCTGCGGATCCCCTGCCCCTCCCCGAGCAGGGCGCCCGCCAGTTCGCCGAAGTGCCGGTCGTCGAGGTCGGGTGCCTGGAAGTGCTGCCACCTGCGCTGCCCCGTGCCGTCCCGGACGACGCAGCCGTACGGCCGCGTGGGCAGGTCGGCCGCGCGGAGGTCGGCCAGGTGGAAGGCCGTCAGCCGGCTGAGCGGTACGTCGACCAGCAGCACCCGGGCGGCCAGCTCGTACAGTCTGCCCAGCGGGGAGGACTCACCCAGGTGGCAGTCGAGTTCGTGCCGCCCGGTGATCCTGCGGGCATGCCGGCCGACGGCCGCGAACGAGGTCTGCGGGTGGCTGCTGCGGACGGCGCCGGGTGTCCGGCGGATCTGCTCGGCGAGCCGGCCCATCGTCGGGGAGGCGGGCGTGGTGCGCGGGTCGAAGGCGGGCATGGCGGCCCGGTGGGCGGCCAGCCCCTCCGGGGTGAGCCCCTCGGTCAGCCGGGCCGCGAGCCGGGACGTGTCGGAGTTCTCCGGAGTCGCCGTGTACGTCACCAGGGTGCCCGGCCCGGTGCCGCCGAGGGCTTCGAGCAGGGCCCGCACCACGGTGGCGGCGCCGCCCGCGACCCGGCCGACCGAGCGCAGGCCCGCCTGCACCCACAGCACCTCGCCGGGTTCCACGCCCAGGGCGGCCAGGTCCGCGGTGAGGCTCGCGGTCGTGTGCTGCGCGGCGGCGCCGGCGGGGGCCGACGCGGGGACGGTCCTCATGAATCCTCCGCATCCGGGCGGCCGTGTCGAACACGGGGCCCGCCCGGCGGGCGGCCCCGGGCGACGCTATCAGCCCTCCGGCGCTGCCTCCAGATCACCTGGATCCCTCTGCCACGGCGCCTGCATGACTGTGCGTCAGTCCGGGCAGGCCGCGGGCCAGCTCCTCGGTGAACCGCACCCCGGCCGGGGTCAGCTCCCCGCTCGCCAGCAGGGTCGCGGCGGCCGTCGCCGTGTGGCCGCGCCAGTGCCGGTACTCGCGCGCGGCGCGGGCGCCGCCGGGGGCTCCGGCGGCCAGTTCGCCGCGCCAGAAGTCGGTGACGCCCAGGTGCGCGTAGGTGCCCTGGAGCAGGGCCCCGGCCGGGCGCGGGTCGGGCCGCCAGGGTGCGTGGTACCGGGCCTCGCCGTTGGGCCGGTGCAGCGGCACGAGGTCCATCAGCGCGCCCAGTTGGACGTGCAGGAACTCGTGGACCAGGGCCAGGGCCAGCAGCACCGGCTCGGCCGGCCGGGAGACCGCGACCGCCCCGTAGGCCCGCCGGGCCGCCGCGCTGACCGCCTCCCCGTCCGGGGCCGGGCGCAGCGGCACCAGGGTGCCGACACAGGCGCGGACCGCCTCGGCGTGCCAGGGGTGGCGGCGGACCAGGATCTGCCAGGCGTCGGCCAGCAGGGCGCGCCACTCGTCGAGTTCGGCGGGCTCCAGCGGCCCGGCGGGCGGGTGGCCGTAGAGGTCCCGGTACGGGCCCCGGTCGGTGATCACCGGCTCCCAGCGCAGGCCGTCGCAGTCCAGCGGCACCCGGACGGGCTCCGGGCCGGGCGGCCGCAGGAAGCCGGCCAGCCCGCCGAGCGGGGCGGGGCCGCCGGCCGCGAGCCGTTGCAGGCAGCCGGCCGCCCAGGCGTCGAACTCGGGGCGCAGCAGCAGTCGCTCCCACCCGGCCCGGTCGCTCTCCTGCAGTGCGCAGACCTCGGCGTACGCCTGCTCGAAGGCTTCGCGCTCCGCGGCGGGCACGGCCCGGCGCAGTGCGACGAGCAGCAGGGCGCGCTTGCTGAGCTGCCCGGCCCGCAGCAGCCGGACGGCCTCGGCGCCGCCGCGGGCGGTCGCCAGCGCGCTGAACGTCGCCCGGTCGATGCCGTGCCGCCGCAGGTCCGGCGCGGTGCGCTCGCGGGCGCCCGGCACGCCGGGGCCCGTCGTCCGCCGGCCGCCCGTGTGCAGGCTGTCAGTCATCCGCTCTCACCCGTCCACCCGTCCCGCTGTCGTCGTCGTGGTGCTCCGGCCGGGGCCCGGCACGGCCAGGTCGCGCCGGAGCCGGCCGCCGATGTGGCGGATCAGGGCCGCCAGGTCCGCGCAGTACACCGACGGGTGGGCGAAGCCGCCGTCCGCGTAGCGGTGCGCGTAGAGGCCGCCGCCGCAGACCCGGGCGAGCGGGCAGGCCGCGCAGACCGGCCCGAGGCCGGGCAGGCCGCGCTGGCGGGCCCGGAATCCGGGGTGTCCGGCGGCCGTCTCGAAGTCGTGCCGGAAGACGTCCAGGGCGGTGGCGGGGGCGCCGTCGTAGGCCGCCTTGAGACTGTCGGCCTGCTCGATGGCGCCGTCGGTCTCGATCACCACGAGGTCAACGGGGGCCAGGCCGACGGCCTCGCTGGCGGCCCGGCCGCCGAGCAGCAGGACGGACAGCTCCTCGAACAGCCGGATGCCGGTCTCCCGGCGCGGGGCGTCGTACCAGCGGTCGAAGACGGCCCGCAGCCAGTCGGCGTACGGGACGGGGCCGCCGTCGTGCGGGCCGGGCGGGGCGGCCGGCTGCGTGCGGCCGAGGCCGGGGGGCTGGGCCTCCCAGGTGCCGTGCGGGAGCAGCAGGTCGATCCGGGGCGGGGCGAAGGCGAGCAGCGCCTCGTAGGTGCCGACGGGGTCGGCGGCGAGGTCGACGACGCAGAGCAGGCCGGCGAAGAGGTCGCGGTGTCCGGGCGAGCCGAGCAGCCGCAGGGCTTCGGCGGTGGCGGCGTGGCTGCCGCGGCCGTCGGGGAGGAGGCGGTGCCGGTCGTGGTCGGCGGGCGCGCCGTCGAGCGAGACGCCGACGGCGACCCGGTGCCGGTGCAGGACGTCGAGCAGCGCGGGTTCGGCGAGCAGCCGCAGGCCGTTGGTCTGCAGGCTGAACCGTACGGCGGCCTGCCCGGCCAGGGCCTCGGTCAACTCGCCGAGGACGGCGTCCAGGTGCGCGGCGCCGACCAGCAGCGGTTCGCCGCCGTGCAGGATCACGCCGATCTCGTCGAGCCCGTGCCGGCGGGCGTGCGCGGCGATCCGGGCGGCCGTCCGCCGGACGGTGGCGAGTTCCATCCGGCGTGGCCGGGTGCGCCAGCTCTGGTCGGCCGCCTCGTACATGTAGCAGTAGTCGCAGGCGAGGTTGCAGCGACTGTGGATCTTCAGCAGGTACTGGCGGAACGGCAGCACGGAACGTGTCTGGGTGCCTGCCGGTCCGCCGACCGCGTGCTGCGCGATGGGCCGGGCCATGGGCCGAGCCTAGTACCAGGTTGACCCTGCGTCAGGCACCGGTTACACGGATGGCGGCTCGATGTCGGAGTCCAGCCGGAGTCCGGACTTCACCGCCACGGTCGTCGGGTGCTCCTCGCCCAGGGTCTGCCGGGCCCGGCGCACGCAGTCGACCCGCATCGCGGCGGCGCGTTCGCGCTGGCCGCCGAGGGCGAGGCTGAGCGAGAGGTTGGAGACGATCCCGATGGTGTCGTAGTGGTCGGGGCCCAGGCTCGCGGCCATCAGCGGTGCGGCCAGCTCCTCCAGTGCCATCGCCTCGGCGGGCTCGCCCGACAGCACCAGGTCGTTGGCGTGGTTCATCATCGCGATCGGGATGTACAGGTGGCCGTCGCCGAGGACGGCGCGGAACTGCTCCAGGGTGCGGCCGGACAGCGCGCGGGCCTCCGGCACCCGGCCGACCAGCCGGAGGTAGACGGAGAGGTTGTTGGCGGCGGCCAGGGTGACGGGGTGGGTGTCGCCGAGGTAGTCGCGGTAGCGGGTGAGGGCGCGTTCGGCGAGCGGGATGGCGCGTTCGGTGTCACCGAGGGCGTTGTAGTCGCTGGCCAGGTTGGAGGCGGCGGCGAGGGTGTCGGGGTGCTCGGGGCCGTTGATGTCGAGGTAGCGCTGGTAGATGTCCTCGTCGATCTCCACCGCCTCGTGGTAGCGACCGGCCCGGCGCAGCGCGACGGCGAGGTTCTTGCGGGCGCGCAGGGTGTCGGTGTGCGAGTCGCCGATGGTCTGCTGGTAGGTGCGGACGGTGTCCTCCAGCAGGTCCAGTGCCTCCCGGAGCCGGCCGGTCTCGCGCAGGTCGCGGGCGTAGTTGCTGGCGGAGGAGAGCGCGTAGAGGCTGTGCGCGCCGAGCGCGTCGCGCTGCTGGTGGTAGTTGCGGCGGTGGCGCTCCAGGGCGGCCTGGCGGTCGCCGGCCAGGTAGTCGGAGACGGCCAGGTTGTTGGTGATCATGAGGGTGCGGGGGTGGTCCGGCCCGAGGGTGCGCCGGGCGGCGTCCAGGGTCTGGCGGTCCATCGCGCGGGCTTCCTCGTAGCGGCCGAGGAAGCGCAGGTCGGCTCCGAGGCTGTTGGCGACGGCGAGGGTGTGCGAGTGCTCGGGGCCGAGGGTGGCGCGGAACCGCTCCAGGATGTCCTTGTCCATCTCGTAGGCCTGCTGGAGGGCGCCCTGGGAGCGGCGGATGTTGCTCAGCTGGGTGCGCAGCATCAGGGTCTGGGCGTCGTTCTCGACGTCGAAGCCGGGGCCGCCGAAGGTGTCCTCGCGCCAGCGTTCGAGGGTGCGTTCGGCCAGTTCGCGGCCGGATTCGTGCAGGCTGCGCTTCCACTGGTAGCGGACCGAGTCGATGATCCACTGGCGGACCCGCTCGTCGGCGCTGCCGGCCGCGCCGGACGGGCCCAGGTGGGGCAGGAGTTCGGCGTACTGCGGCCAGTTGGCCGGGATGTCGGGATCGCCGAAGTTCGCGGCGGCCAGCGCGTCGTGGACGACCGCGCGGATCTCGGCCTTGCGGTCCTCGTCCACCTGGTCGCGCAGCACGGCCTGGACGAGCCGGTGCACGGTGATGGTCTCGCTGCCCTGGTCGGTCCTGGCCAGGCCGAACCGGTTGATGGCGCGCAGGAACTCGCCGATCGCGAGCTTGTCGCGGGGGGCGAACGGCGGCAGCGTGAGGGCGTGCGTGACGGCCCGGCTGTAGAGCAGCCGCATCGGGATGGCCTCGGGGCCGAAGAACGCGCAGATCTCCAGGATCTGCGCGGCCGGGCCGTTCACGCCGCGCAGCTCCTCGACCGAGATCCGCCAGGTGGCGGCGGCGGAGTGCGGGTACTCGGTGGGGCGCAGCCGGGTGCGCTCCAGCATCTCGGTGAGCGCGTCCTCCAGCAGTTCCAGGTAGGTGGCGACCGGCATCGGGGTCTCCTGCAGCCAGACCGCGGCCTGGCCGACGGCCAGCGGCAGGTCGCCGAGCAGGTGCGCGACCTGGTCGGCGTCCTCCGGCGCGAGGCCGGAGTTGGAGCGGCGCAGCAGTCCGACGCTCTCCTCGCGGCTGAACACGTCGACCTCGACCAGGCCGGCGTGCTTGGACCAGCCCTGGTTGCGGGAGGTGATCAGCACGTGGCCGCCGGGGGCGCCGACCGGCAGCCAGGGCGCCAGCTCGTCGGGGCTGCCGGCGTTGTCGAAGACGAGCAGCCAGCGGCGGTACGGCTGGCCGCGGCGCAGCGCGTCCAGGACGGCGGCGGCGGTGTGCGCGACGTCGTCGCCGCCCTGGATGCCGAGCCGGGGGGCGAGCTCGGCGAGCTTCTGCGGGATGTTGGCGGGCTCCTCGGCGGGCACCCACCAGATCACCTCGTACGCGGCCTTGAACCGGTGCGCGTACTCGACGGCGGTCTGCGACTTGCCCACCCCGCCGATGCCGTAGAGGACCTGGCCGGCGACGGCGTTCGATCCGGCGGTGAAGCGGTTGCGCAGCAGTTCGAGCAGCCGGCCGCGGCCGGTGAAGGAGGCGTTGCGCGAGGGGGCGTCCTGGACCTGCGGGGCGGTGCCGGGGAACCGGGACGGGGCGGGGAACTCGCCGCTGTCCGTCTCGGGCTGGCGGCTGGTGCCGGGCGGCGGCCCCAGCTCGTTGTACAGCTGGGACTCGGCGAGCACGGCCGAGGAGCGGACGAGTTCGGGGGCGGCCCGGCCGACGAACGGCCGGGGCACCGGGTCGTCCGAGTCCTGCAGTCTCAGGGCGACCATCAGCGGTTCGCCGGTGGTGAGTTCGTGACCGTTGAGGAGCTGCCAGACCTCGACGGCGCGCGGCAGTGCGGTGTATTCGGGCGACAGCAGGGCGAGCAGCCTGCCCTGGCCCTCCAGCGGCCCGGCGGCCTCCGGCGGCAGCCCGTTCGCGGGCTCGGCGGCGCTGTGCAGCGAGGCCTGGTAGCCGAAGCCGGTGAGCGTACCGGCCGCCCACTCGGCCCACATCCGGTCCTCGGGCGCGTAGCTGACGTACACCTGGCGGGGCACCGAGCGCGAGGTGCGCAGGTAGGCGCTGTAGAGGCGGCGGCGGGCCTCGCCGGAGAGCGGGCGCAGCGAGCGGACCCTGCCGTCGGTGATCCAGGCGGCCAGCCGCTCGAAGGCGTTGAGCAGGCTGCGCGCCTCCTGCGGGCGGTCGGCGACGGTGGCGGGCACCTCCTCGTACGCGTAGAACGGCTTGTAGGGCACCTCGACGTCGCTCCAGTAGCCGGCCCGGCGCTCGGCGGGCAGCCAGCGGCCCAGGTAGGGGGCGAACGACTCGCGGGCGAAGTCCCGGCCGGCTTCGAGCCGTTCCTGCTCGGCGTCCTCGACGCGCATCGGCACCGGCAGCACCCGGATGGCGCGCTCCTCGGCCTCCGCGATGGTGCGGGCGGCGTCGACGCCGCCGCGGATGTTCTGGGCGCTGAAGGTGAAGCAGTCGACGACGGTGTCGGGCATCAGGACGGTGCAGATGCCGGAGGTGTCGCTGACGCCGGTGCGGCTGTCGATCAGGACGTAGTCGTAGTTCTGTGCCCAGCGGTCGCGCAGGGCGCGCAGGAACTCGCCGCCCCGGATGTCGCGGCCGTGGTAGAAACTGCGCCAGTTGAAGCTGGTGACGGCGGCGGAGTAGGCGGCGTTCTGCCGGCCGGCCGGCAGGAAGTCCAGCTTGCCGCCGGGCGGCAGGTCCAGGGCGAGGCCGCAGATGTAGCCGTCGACGCGGCCGGGCTCGTCCAGCCACTGCTCGGGGCTCTGCCCGGCGGGGCCGCCGGCCGAGGGCAGCGACTGGCGGACGTACGCCCGCAGCAGGTCGATCAGGCCGTCGGTGGCGTTCAGCTCGGGGTCGACGAGCAGCGGGTGGTAGTAGCGGTGCAGGCCGGGCGCCTCCAGGTCCCAGTCGACGACCAGGACGCGGAGCCCTCTGCTGGCGAGAATCCAGCCGACGTTGGCCAGAGCCATGGTGCGGCCGGTGCCGCCCTTGAACGAGTAGAAGGTGACGACCGAGCCTGGGCCGGTCCTCTCCTGGTTCGTCCCCGGCTCAGCGAACATCGTCCTGGTCCCCCCTCATCGGCATCACGGCCGTACCGTCCGGGCTGCGGCGCGGGCCGGGCGGCCCCGCCGGGATGGCGAGGCCGGGCATGTCCGGTCCGCCGTCGGCACCACCGGGGCCGAAGCCGAAGGCGGCGCCGTCGCCATCGTCCCCCCAATCGAAGTTGTCGTCCATGAGCTTGTTCTGAGCGACCGTCACCATAATGGTGAGCTCGGTGTCGAAGTTCTCCCGGGGCACGCGGACCCGGAAGAGCTGCTCCGGATCGCTCCGGCGCAGCCAGTTGCGCTGGAACACTCCGCGTACGCCCGCCCACAGTGCGTCACGCTCCGGGCCGGTCGCCGGGTCGCCGGTGCCGGCCGGCACCAGGACGCCGGTGACGGGGTGGTTCTGGCCGTCGTACTCGCGCAGGGCCGTCCCGTACGGTTCGGCGCCGGCCACCCACGGGTCGATCAGCAGGACGCTCACCTGGCTGTCCTCGCGGGCCTGGTCGAGCTGGGCGCCGATGCCGGGGCGGATCTCGTCCAGGGTGGTGATGTGGCCGGCCGCGGTGATCACCTGCTGGGCGCGGGCGACCAGCGAGGGGCGGGTCGGCGGGTGGTAGGGCGCCCACTGCCAGGGCTGGCTGCCGTACCAGCCGCCGCCGGGGGCCGCCACGGGGTCGGCGGCCGGTGCGGGGGCCGGGCCGGACGCCCCGCCGTCCGCCGCGCGTCCGGCCGCGACGAACAGGCGCACCATGCCCGCCGAGGCGGGGCGCTGGGCGGGCACCGCCGGGACGGGGAAGTAGCCGCGGACGGCACCGAGGTCGAACTCCGGCAGCTCGCCGAGCGGGCGGGCGGCCGCGTCCCTGATCCGCTCGGCGACCACCTTGACGACCCGCTGGTAGTCGGGGCCGCTGGGGTCGGTGCGCAGCAGGTCGCGCAGGCCGGAGCGGGCGTAGGTGTCGCCCATCCCCTGCTGCACGTACTGGATCCGCTGCACCTCGGGCACCAGTTCGCCGGGGAGCGAGTCCCAGAGCACCGGGATGAGGGCGGGCACGATGTCGCCGGTGAGCTCGTGGTGGCGGCGGACCCGGCCGCGGAAGGCCGTCCACTCCTTGCCGCAGTACACCGAGGCGAAGTAGGCGGGCGAGTAGAGCGCGACCATCGTCCGGCAGCAGCCGAGCATCTGGGCGAGCTGCTGCTCCCAGTTGTCCCCGAGCCGCAGCACGTCGGTGTCGCGGTAGCTCAGTTCGTCGAAGTCCGCGGAGGGTTCGATCCGGCCGAGTTCGTCGCGCAGGTCCCGGAAGAAGCGGTCGACGAACACGCCGCCGTTCTCGTAGTCCTGACGCGCGTAGCTGAAGAAGAAGTACGGCCGCACTGCACCCCCCGGGCCCCTCTGAGCCGCGACTTTCCTGCTGTCTTACCCAGGATGACGTGAACTCAGCCGGTTACACACGGGAGTTCGGCAAATCAGGACAGGTTCAGGACAGGAAGCGGACGCGGCCCGCTGCGGGGCGGCCGGACGGGGCCGCAGGTGTCAGAGCGCGGACTGGAACGCGGCGACCGGCTCCGCGCCGGGGGCCACCGCGTCGGCCACCAGGCGGCGCAGCAGGTCGCCGAGGACGGTGTCCGGCAGGTCGTCGAGTTCACCGAGCACCAGGCCCGTGATGTCGACCAGATCGGAGTCGACCGGGTCAGCGCAGAGTCCGGAGTGGAGTCCAGAGCCGATGTCCGCACCGGTGACGCTCATCAGTCCCTCATTCGATCTCTCGGCGGAGCGGGCTGGGGGCACGGGAATCAGCCCCGGTCCGCGACGCCCGCATCCTACACCTGACAGTTTCTCAGCCCGCCTGCTACGCCGCGCTGCTGTCAGCCGTACGGCCGCAGCACCGCGCCCGGGCGCCCGCTACGGGCAGAGCCGTTCCACCTGCCAGCCGTCGCCGCGGGCCAGGTACCGCAGCCGGTCGTGCAGCCGGTTCGCCCGCCCCTGCCAGAACTCCACGCTCTCGGGCACGACCCGGTAGCCGCCCCAGAACGGCGGCACCGGCACCCCCTCGCCCTCCGGGTAGCGGCGCTCCAGATCCGCGTAGCGCTGCTCCAGCACCTCCCGCCCGCCGACCGGGCTGGACTGCTCGCTCGCCCAGGCGCCGAGTTGCGAGCCGTGCGGCCGGGTGCGGAAGTACGCGGCGGTCTCGTCCCGGCCGACCTTCTCCACCCGGCCCTGGACGATCACCTGGCGGGCCAGCGTGACCCAGGGGAAGAGCAGCGAGGCGTACGGGTTCGCGGCCAGTTCGGCGCCCTTGCGGGAGCCGTAGTTCGTGAAGAAGACGAATCCGCGCCGGTCGTAGCCCTTCAGCAGGACCGTCCGCGAGCTGGGCCGGCCGTCGGCGCCGGCGGTGGACAGCACCATCGCGTTGGGCTCGGCCGCCCCGGCCAGACCCGCCTCGCGGAACCAGCGGGCGAACTGGGCCACCGGATCGGCGGCGAGGTCCGTCTCGGCCAGGCCCTCGTGGGTGTAGTGCTCGCGCATCGCGGCGAGGTCCGGGCTCGGGGGCGTGGGGTGGTCGCTTTCCGGGGTCTGCACGTCAACATCATCCCGTACGACAAGCAACGGGCACCGCTACGTCCGGACAAACCCCGGTGGGAGTTATGGTGTCTCGCCATCGCTTCACGGTCCGCCCTGCGGGGGATTGTCCGGAACAGACCGGTTGGTTCCGCAGGATTCCCTGCCGGACCGGGCGCTCGGAACACGTCGGACGCCGGATCGGGCGTCCTACGGGAAACATCACCTCGGTGGTGTATGGCGCAATGCACCCGGTGCCTGAGACTCTGGCACCGAGTGCCAACCACCATCGGTCACTGGCGTGCTGCCCCACCACGGCCGCAACGCCGATCGCAGAACTGAAGGAGCCGTCGCATGTCCGACTTCGTACCCGGGCTTGAGGGAGTCGTCGCTTTCGAGAGCGAGATCGCCGAACCCGACCGTGAAGGCGGCGCCCTGCGGTACCGCGGCGTCGACATCGACGAGCTGGTCGGCCACGTCTCCTTCGGGCACGTCTGGGGCCTGCTGGTGGACGGCAAGTTCAACCCCGGGCTGCCGGCCGCCGAGCCGTTCCCGATCCCGGTCCACTCCGGTGACATCCGGGTCGACGTGCAGTCCGCGCTGGCCATGCTCGCGCCGGTCTGGGGCCTCAAGCCGCTGCTCGACATCTCCGCCGAGCAGGCCCGCGACGACCTCGCCCGCGCCGCCGTGATGGCCCTGTCGTACGTGGCGCAGTCCGCCCGCGGCCAGGGCCTGCCGATGGTGCCGCAGAGCGAGATCGACAAGGCCGAGACCGTCGTCGAGCGCTTCATGATCCGCTGGCGCGGCGAGCCCGACCCGAAGCACGTCAAGGCGATCGACGCCTACTGGACGTCCGCCGCCGAGCACGGCATGAACGCCTCCACGTTCACCGCCCGCGTCATCGCCTCCACCGGCGCCGACGTCGCGGCCGCCCTGTCCGGCGCGGTCGGCGCGATGTCCGGCCCGCTGCACGGCGGCGCGCCCTCCCGGGTGCTCGGCATGATCGAGGAGATCGAGCGCACCGGCGACGCCGCCGCCTGGGTGAAGCAGGCCCTCGACAAGGGCGAGCGCCTGATGGGCTTCGGCCACCGCGTCTACCGCGCCGAGGACCCGCGTGCCCGCGTGCTGCGCCGCACCGCCAAGGAGCTCGGCGCCCCGCGCTTCGAGATCGCCGAGGCGCTGGAGAAGGCCGCGCTGGAGGAGCTGCACAACCGCCGCCCCGACCGCGTGCTCGCCACCAACGTGGAGTTCTGGGCCGCGATCATGCTGGACTTCGCCGAGGTCCCGGCGCACATGTTCACCTCGATGTTCACCTGTGCCCGGACGGCCGGCTGGTCGGCGCACATCCTGGAGCAGAAGCGCACCGGCCGCCTCGTGCGCCCCGCCGCGCGCTACATCGGCCCGGCCTCGCGCAGCCCGCGCGAGATCGACGGCTACGACTCGATCGCCGGCTGAGCGACCGGCCGAAACACGGGCCGAACGACAGGCCGAGCAACACGCTGAGCAACACGCTGAGCGCCGACCTGCCGGGACGGGCCCGGGGCATCCGCCCCGGGCCCGTTCCCTTCGGCCCCACCGGCTCCCGGCCGCAAAGATCACATCTCAGCGGGCGGACGGCCGTAACAAGTCCGCAATCCCAGCCAGTAGGCTGCGCCTGTGGCCCAGATCCAGATTCCCGCTGACATCAAGCCCGCAGACGGCCGTTTCGGCTGCGGCCCGTCCAAGGTGCGCCCCGAGGCCCTGAGTGCCCTCGCCGCGACCGGTACCTCGCTCCTCGGCACCTCGCACCGCCAGGCTCCGGTCAAGGAGCTGGTCAAGCGCGTGCGCGAAGGCGTGAGCAGCCTCTTCTCCCTCCCCGAGGGCTACGAGGTGGTGCTCGGCAACGGCGGCTCCACGGCCTTCTGGGACGTCGCCGCCTTCGGCCTGGTGCGGGAGAAGTCCCAGCACCTCAACTTCGGCGAGTTCTCGTCCAAGTTCACCTCCTCGGTGAAGGCGGCCCCGTGGCTCGCCGACCCGTCGGTGATCAAGGCCGAGCCGGGCACCCACCCGCTCCCCGTCGCCGAGGCGGGCGTGGACGTCTACGCGCTCACCCACAACGAGACCTCGACCGGCGTCGCGATGCCGATCAACCGCCCGGTGGGCGGCGACGAGGGCTCCCTCGTCGTGGTCGACGCGACCTCCGGCGCCGGCGGCCTGCCCGTCGACATCACCGAGACCGACGTCTACTACTTCGCCCCGCAGAAGTCGTTCGCCTCCGAGGGCGGCCTCTGGCTGGCGTCATTCTCCCCGGCCGCCCTGGAGCGCGCCGCCGAGATCGGTGCCTCCGGCCGGTACATCCCGCCGTTCTTCGACCTGCCGACGGCCATCGACAACTCGTCGAAGGACCAGACGTACAACACCCCGTCGATCGCGACGCTCTTCCTGCTGGCCGACCAGCTGGAGTGGATCAACGGCAACGGCGGCCTCGACTGGTCCGTCGCCCGTACCGCCGACTCCTCCTCGCGCCTCTACACCTGGGCCGAGAAGTCCTCGTACGCGCAGCCGTTCGTCGTCAAGCCGGCCGAGCGCTCGCAGGTCGTCGGCGCGATCGACTTCGACGAGTCGATCGACGCCGCCCAGATCGCCAAGGTGCTGCGCGCCAACGGCATCGTGGACACCGAGCCGTACCGCAAGCTCGGCCGCAACCAGCTGCGCGTCGCGATGTTCCCGGCCATCGACCCGGCGGACGTCGAGGCGCTGACGGCCTGCATCGACTACGTCGTCGGCCAGCTCTGACCTCAGCCGTACCCGTACGCGAAGGGCCACCGCCTCCGGCGGTGGCCCTTCCGTCGTCCGTAGTGCCCGGGTGCGCGCTGCCCGTGGGTGCGGACGGCCCGCAGGGTGCGAGCTGCCGGACCGCCCTACTTGCCGACCAGTGAGCTGATCACCACAACGGCCAGCAGCAGCAACAGGGCGCCGGTCACGATACGCATGCGAGTCTTCGGGTTCACGGTCAACGAGCGTACCCTCCGCGCCCGGTGGTCGTGGCGTCCGGGCCGTCCGTCCAGCAGGGTGGAGGCATGCTGACCTACGACTCCTCCGGTTTCCGGCTCGACGGCAGCCCGCTGCGGATCCTCTCCGGCGCGGCGCACTACTTCCGCACCCGGCCCGAGCAGTGGCCGCAGCGCCTCGCCGCACTGCGCGAGCTGGGGCTCAACACCGTCGAGACCTACGTCCCGTGGAACCTGCACGAGCCGTCGCCCGGCGCGTTCCGGCGGATGGACGAGCTGCCCGCCTTCCTGGACGAAGCCGCCCGGCAGGGCCTGTGGGCCATCGTCCGGCCCGGCCCGTACATCTGCGCCGAGTGGGACAACGGGGGGCTGCCCGGCTGGCTGACCGCCCGGGTCGGGCGCCGGGCCCGGACCAGCGACCCGGAGTTCCTCACCGCCGTCGACGCGTACCTGGACGCCGTCATGCCGGACGTCGTCGACCGCCAGTGCGACCGGCCGGGCGGCAACGTGCTGATGGTCCAGGTCGAGAACGAGTACGGCTCGTACGGCAGCGACGCCGCCTACCTGCGCCATCTCGCGGACGGGCTGACCGCGCGCGGGGTGCGCGTACCGCTCTTCACCTCGGACGGGCCCGAGGACCACCTGCTGAACGCCGGCACCGTGCCCGGGGTGCTCGCCACCGTCAACTTCGGCTCCGACCCGGAGGCGGCGTTCGCCGTCCTGCGCCGCCACCGCCCGCAGGACCCGCCGTTCTGCATGGAGTTCTGGAACGGCTGGTTCGACCACTGGGGTGAGAAGCACCACACCCGCGATCCGGAGGACGCCGCCGACAGCCTGCGCCGCATCCTCGCCGCCGGCGGCTCCGTCAACCTCTACATGGCGCACGGCGGCACCAACTTCGGCACCACCGCCGGCGCCAACCACGCCGACCCGCCGTTCAACTCGACCGACTGGACGGACTCCCCGTACCAACCCGCCGTCACCTCCTACGACTACGACGCCCCGCTGGACGAGCGCGGCGCACCCACCGCCAAGGCCGAGGCACTGCGTGCCGTGCTCGCCGGGTTCACCGCCGAGCACCCGGAGGAGGCCCGCCGGCCGGCCGCCACCTCCCCCGCCGACCCCGCACCCGCGCCGCTGCTCGCCGCCCGGGAGATCGCCCTCGACTCCTACGCGCCCCTGCGCCTCGACGCCCCGGTGGACTCCCCCGTGCCGCCCACCTTCGAGGAACTGGGCCTGGAGCACGGCCTCGTCCGCTACACCTTCCGTGTCCCCGGGGCGCGCCGCGAGGCCGGCCTGGCCTCGCCGCCGCAGGCAGCCGTACCGGCGGAGGACGTGGCCCTCGCGCTCACCGTCGAGGGGCTGCGCGACCGGGCCACCCTCTGGGTCGACGGCGAGCGGGTGGGGGAGCTGGCCCGCGGGGTGGTCGGCGAATCCGTACAGGTGTCCGGCGGGGCAGTGGTCGAGCTGCTGGTGGAGTCGCTCGGTCGGGTGAACTACGGACCGCGGGTCGGCGAGACCAAGGGCATCACCGGAGGCGTCCGGCACGAACGGCAGTACCTGCACGGCTGCCGGGCCGAGGCCGTCCGCCTGGACGATCTCTCCGGGCTGAGCTTCGCCCCGGCAGAACCCGGCCCCGGGACGCGACTCGCCCGGCCGCACTTCGCCCGCGGCACGCTCGCGCTCGACAGCACGGGTGACGCCTTCCTCGCCGTCCCCGGCGGCCGGCACGGGCACCTCTGGGTGAACGGCTTCCACCTCGGCCGCTACGACGACCGCGGCCCGCAGAGCACCCTCTACTGCCCGCAGCCGCTGCTGCACGCGGGTGCCAACGAGATCACCCTGCTCGAACTCGGCGACGCGGCACCCGCCGTGATCGAGCTCCGCGCGGCGGCCGACCTGGGCTGACCGCGGACGACCGGAGCCGCGGAGCCCGCCCCGCGCCCGGACGCCCTCACACCCCCAGCATCGAGCCGCCGGTGGCGTCCAGCGTCTGGCCGGTGACCCAGCGGGCGTCGTCGGAGGCCACGAAGGCCACCACGTCGGCTATGTCCGCAGCCTCGCCGACCCGGCCGAAGACGGAGTAGGCGGACACCTGGGCGCGGACCTCCGCATCCGCCAGCCAGGGGTTGATGTCGGTGGCGACGATGCCGGGGTTGACGGCGTTGACGGTGATCCCGCGCGCCCCGAGATCCTGGGCGAGGGTCAGCGTCAGGGTGTCGAGGGCGCCCTTCGTCATCGCGTAGGCGGTGATGGAGGGGAAGGCGATCCGGGTGACGCCGGAGGAGATGTTGATGATCCGGCCGCCGTCCCGCAACCGGTCGAGGCCCTCGCGGATGATGAAGAACGGCGCCTTCACGTTGACCGCGAAGACCCGGTCGTAGTCCGCCTCGGTGACCTCGTGGATCCGGCCGTGGGCGTTGATACCGGCGTTGTTGACCAGGATGTCGACCCCGGTGGCGCCCTCGCCGTGCTCGGCCAGCGCGGCGTCGAAGGCCGCCCACAGCGCCTGCGCGTCGCCGGGCAGGCCCAGCTCGGCGCCGATGGCGAAGGCGCGGCCGCCGTCGGCCCGGATCACCTTGACCGTCTGCTCGGCGGCCTCGCGGTTGCTGCCGTAGTGCACGGCGACCAGGGCCCCCTCGCGCCCCAGGCGCTCCGCGATGCCCCGACCGATGCCCCGGCTGCCGCCGGTGACCAGTGCCGTCCTGCCTGCGAGCGTGCCCATGGCCACGCCTCCACTTCCTGCCGCGGTGAATTCCATAGCGGTCGCTACGAAAAGAGACCGTAGCACGCTTCTGTAGCGTCCGATATAGAATTGGCCCATGGCCACCAACCAGCCCGCCGATTCACCCGGACGGCTCAGCAAGCAGCGCGGGCGCCCCCGCTCCTTCGACCGCGAGGCCGCCCTCTCCCGGGCCGTCGACCTGTTCTGGGAGCACGGCTACGAGGCCACCTCGGTCGCCGATCTGACCGCCGCCATGGGCATCCGCCCGCCGAGCCTGTACGCGGCGTTCGGCGACAAGCGCTCACTGTTCGAGGAGGTCGTGGCCAGCTACCAGCAGACGCACGGTGCGGCGCTCCCGGGCGCGCTGGACGAGGGGCCGACCGTGCGGGCGGGCATCGCGCGGATGCTGCTGACCGCGGCGGCCGAGTACACCGACCCGGCCCACCCGTGGGGCTGCCTGCTGATCAGTTCGACGGTCAACTGCACGTCACCCGAGGTGGAGGACGAGCTGCGCGACGTGCGCAACGGCAACGTCCGCGCGCTGGAGTCCCGGATCCGGGCCGACGTGGCGGCCGGGAACGAGCCGCCCGGCACCGACGCCGCCGCGCTGGCGCTCTTCGTCGGGACGGTCCTGCAGGGCATGTCGCAGCGGGCCCGGGACGGCGCGACCCGGGCCGAGCTGGAGCAGGTCGCGCGGTTCGCCATGCGGGCCTGGCCCTGAGCCGGACGGGCCCGGCACGGCGCGGTGCGAACCCGGCCCTGAGCGGTACGGGCCCGACCCCGAGCCGTACGGGCCTCGCCCTGAGCGGTGCGGCGCAGGCCCTGAGCGGCAGGCGCCCGCGCGCCCGGGGCGCCCCGGCCGGGCGGGCCTCAGACCCAGCGGGCCAGCGGCCAGGCGTGGACGCTCTCGTAGTGCGCGACCCCGCCGTCCGGCTCGCTCTTCATCAGGTGCAGCTCGCCGGCCTCCCACTCGACGCCCCGGAACTGCGCCAGCGCCTCCTCCAGCGCCTCCAGCTCCCCCACCGCGAGCCGCCGCACGGCCCGCCGCTGCCCGTGCGCGGAACCGGCCCGGGCCAGCGTCAGGTGCGGGTGGAAGCGGAACGCGTCGCTCTCGCCGATCACCCCGGCGGCCGCTTCGGCGGCGGCCTCGGCGAGCCGGCGCAGGGCCCAGGTCTCGCCGTCCACGCCCGCCCACAGCACCTTGTCGCCGAAGCGTCCGGAACCCGCGAGCCGCAGCCGGTGCGCCCCGTGCCCGGCGGCGGCGCCCGCCAGGGCATCCGCCAGCTCCGGCACCCGGTCGACGGGCACCTCACCGAGGAACGCCAGGGTCAGGTGCCAGCTGTCGACGCCCGTCCAGCGCAGCCGGTCCGCCCCCGGCAGGTCCCGCACCGGGGCCACCGCGTCGGCCAGCTCCTGGAGTGCTTCGACCGGCGGGAGCACCGCCACAAAGAGCCTCATGGGGCCCATCTTCCCCCGCGTGCCGCGCCGGGTTAGAACTTTTTCATGAAGATCCGTACGGGTGGCCCCGCCGACGCCGCCGACATCATCGCCCTGCTCGACACCGCGATCGCCTGGCTCGCCGCACAGGGCCGGACCGGACAGTGGGGCGACCGGCCGTGGTCGAGCCGCCCGGCGGCCGTGCAGCGGATCCACGACTACACCCGCGACCACCTGGTCCGGATCGCCGAGGACGCCGGGGGCCGGCCGGCCGGCGCGTGCATGCTGTCCGAGACGCCCCCCGCCTACGCCACGCCGGTCGCCGAGCGCGAACTGTACGTCCGCAGTCTGGTGACCGACCGGGCCCTCTCGGGGTCGGGGATCGGCGCCGCGCTGGTCGCGGACGCGGTGGCCGAGGCCCGCCGACGGGGCATCGGCCTGCTCCGGGTGGACTGCTACGCGGGCGACGACCGCCGGTTGGTGGGCCAGTACCGGGCGCTCGGGTTCACCGAGACCGACGCGTTCGAGGTGGAGCAGCCGGGCGGCCCCTGGCCGGGGCAGCTCCTGGAGATCCGGGTCTGACCCGGCATCGGGCCGGAGCGCCCCGTGGGGGATCCGGCCCGACGGTGGGTCAGCAGGCCGCGGCCAGCTCCGACCGGTCGCGCGCGCCGGCGCGCGGCACGAACGCCACCACCCGGCCGCCGCGCCCCGGGTGCAGGTCGAACCGCAGCTTCAGGTCGGCGCTGCGGGCCAGCACCAGGCCGACCACACCGGCGGCGAGGGCCGAGACGGCCCCGCAGGCGAGCAGGCCGAGCCGGGGGCCGTAGACGTCGGTCACCCAGCCGACCACCGGGGCGCCGATCGGCGTACCGCCGGTGAAGACCAGCACCAGCAGCCCCATCACACGGCCCCGCATGGCGGGGTCGGTGGCCAGCTGGAGCATCGAGTTGACCGAGGTGTTGAAGCTCAGCCCGAAGATGCCGATCAGGGTCAGCAGGACGGCGAAGGACCAGTATCCGGGCGCGAACGCCGCGAACACCTCCAGCACGCCGAAGCCGAGCGCGGCACCGACCAGCCAGCGCAGCCGGGGCGCGCCGCGGCGGGCCGCGAGCAGCGCGCCGGCCAGCGAACCGACCGCCATCGCCGTGTTGAGCAGCCCGTACTGGCCGGCGCCGACCTTGAAGGTGTCGTACGCGAATCCGGACAGCAGGGTGGGGAAGTTGAACCCGAAGGTGCCGATGAAACCGGCCAGCACCATCGGCCACAGCAGCTCGGGGCGCTCCTTGACGTAGCGCAGGCCCTCGCGGAGCTGGCCCTTCTCACGGGCGATCGGCTCGATCGGGCGCAGTTCGCTCGTGCGCATCGCGAGCAGCCCGCCGATCACCGCCACGAAGGACAGCGCGTTGACGGCGAAGGCCCAGCCGCTGCCGACGGCCGCGATGAGCAGGCCGGCCACGGCGGGGCCGACCAGCCGGGCGGTCTGGAAGTTGGCCGCGTTGAGGCTGACCGCGTTGGCGAGGTCCTTCGGACCGACCATCTCGGAGACGAAGGCCTGCCGGGTCGGGTTGTCGACGACGGTGACCAGGCCGAGCAGCAGGGCGAACGCGTAGACGTAGTACGGCGTCACGACGCCGCCGATGGTCATCGCGGCGAGGCCGGCGGCGAGCAGGCCCATCGCGCCCTGGGTGACGATCAGCAGCCGGCGCTTGGGCATCCGGTCGGCGAGGACACCGCCGAACAGGCCCAGCAGCAGCATCGGCAGGAACTGCATGGCCGTGGTGATGCCGACGGCCAGCGGGCTGCCGGTGAGGCTGAGGACCAGCCAGTCCTGGGCTATTCGCTGCATCCAGGTGCCGGTGTTGGACACGACCTGGCCGGCGAAGAAGTAGCGGTAGTTGCGGATCCGCAACGAGGAGAACATTCCGCGCGGGCGGCTGAACTGCGCGCCCGTGGGGCCCTTGGGGCCCTGGTCGGATGCGGCGGGGGGAACCGCCGCGGTGCGTTCCTCGGGGTCTTCGTCGCCGGTGCCCGGCAGCCCCGCAGGGGCGGGTGCCTGGCTCTCGGCGGTGGCGGCGGCAGCGGCCGCGGCGGGGTCGGTGCTCGGTCCGTCGGTACGGAAGGCGGCGGCGCTGGCTGCGGCCGGCGGTGTCACAGTGGTCTCCCCTCGGCGCGCGAGGGCCGGCAGGGCTGCCCTCGCGCTACTGATGTGCGTGTTCGATGCTGCGGTGATGCGGTGCTCCCTCTGCGGCGCGGTCGTTCTGTCGTGCGTCGTTCTGTCGTGCGGTCGGGCGTCGTGCGGTCATGCGTCGTGCGGCCGGGCTCAGAAGTGCGCGAGCTTGTACAGGACCGGTGCGGCCGCCCTGAGCGTCGCCCACTCGTCCTCGCTGAGCCCCTCGGCCAGCTCGGCGAGCCAGGCGTTGCGGCGGCGGCGGCTCTCCGCGAGGATCGCCTCCGCCTGCTCGGTGCTGCTGACGACCACCTGCCGGCGGTCCTCCGGGTGCGGCTCGCGCCGTACCAGGCCCTTCTCCTCCAGCATCGCGACGATCCTGGTCATGGACGGCGGCTGGACGTGCTCGCGGCGGGCGAGCTCCCCCGGGGTGGCCTGCCCGCAACGGGCGAGGGTGCCGAGCACCCCCATCTCGGTGGGGCTCAGCGACTCCTCCACACGCTGGTGGCGGAGTCGTCGGGCCAGGCGCATCGTGGACGATCGCAGCTGGCTGACGGCTGCAAGGTCCGGCTCGGACATCTCGGGCATGTATTTAGATTACGTCATTACTCTCGCTAAGGAAAATGAGATACCCCTCCGGCGCGTCCCGGCCGATAGGCGGCGACTGACGGGGCCCTGCGAGATGCTGGTCGGACCACGCCGCACCACCGCCATCAGTCGCACCTCCACCCCCACGGGCAGAGACCTCACCAGCAGAGAAGGGCCGATCGCATGTCCGACCTCCCGTCCGAGCAGAACGCCGACGGCTTCGCCCGCCTCGCCATGGTGACCATCGACTGCGCCGACCCGGCCGCGCTGGCCGCCTTCTACGGCGCACTGCTCGGCTGGGAGCCCCGGCACGTCGACGACCACTTCGCGATCCTGGACAACCCCGAGGGCGGCACCCCGCTGGCCTTCGGCCGGGTGCAGGGCTACACGCCCCCGCCGCCGGGCAACCCGGACGGCAGCAAGCACTTCCACCTGGACTTCTACGTCGACGACCTGACCGGCGCGACGGACCGGGCGATCGAGCTGGGCGCCACCGAGCCCGCCTACCAGCACGGCCGGAAACTCCGGGTGCTGATCGACCCGGCCGGCCACCCCTTCGGCCTCGCCCCGCTGGACCGCTGACCGACCGGACCGCCGGACCGCCGACCGGCCGGGGCAGCTGCCCCGGCGCGCCCCCGCCCGCTCGGCGGGGGCGCTGCGGAGGCGCCGTCAGGACTTGGTGCCGAGATCTTGCCCCTCCCGTGAAGAAAGCCTCTGACCAGGCGTTTCTTCCGAACCGGGAACGTTGTGCGACCCATGGGTAGTGGTTACTGTCGCTGTTGTCAGGGGCACCACAGCCAGGTTTCCCCGCCCGGGTCGGCCCGTGGCACCGCGCGCACCTCCGCGCCCTCGAACCCGCTTGACGCATCCTGCCGAGCGATCCCCCCTCCTTCCCCCGTCGGCCCGCCGCCCGAGACCTGGCAGCACGCTCGCCAATCCGTCCAGGGAGCTTCTCTTGGGTGAGATCCACCATGCCGTCTTCGGCTGGGTGACGCCGGCAGTCTCGTACTTCGTCGCCTGTCTGGGGGCCTTCGTCGCGCTGCGCGCCACCCGCTGGGCGCTGCTCTCCGAAGGCCGTACCAAGCGCAAGTGGCTGCTGTTCGCCTCGACGTCACTGGGCGCGGGCATCTGGTCCATGCACTTCATCGCGATGCTCGGCTTCGCCGTCACCGGCGCCCGGATCCGCTACGACGTCGTGCTCACGGTGCTCAGCCTGGTGGTCGCGATCGCGGTCGTCGGGCTCGGCATCCTGACCGTCGGCTACAGCGAGAACGCCGTCGGCGCCCTGCTGGCGGGTGGCACGGCGACCGGTCTCGGGGTGGCCGCCATGCACTACATGGGGATGGCGGCGGTCGAACTGCCCGGCCACATCCACTACGACCGGGTGACGGTGGGGGTCTCCGTGCTGATCGCGGTCTTCGCGGCGACGGCCGCCCTCTGGGCCGCGCTCAACATCAGGGGCACCCTCGCGGTGCTGGCGGCGGCCCCGGTGATGGGCGTCGCGGTCTGCGCGATGCACTACACCGGTATGGCGGCCGTGTCGGTCAGCCTCTCCGCCGGGCACGAGGCGCCGGGCGGGGTCCGGGCCCTGCAGATCATCTTCCCGCTCGCGGTCGCGCTCGGCTGCTACGTGTTCTTCGGTTCGCTGGCCTTCGCCGCTGCTCCGAGCAGGCCGGCGGCCCACCAGCCCGTGCTGGTCGGCCCGGCGCCGCAGCTGGTCCCGCGCCGGCGGGTGGTGGCCGACCGCTGAGCACAAGGCGGCGGCCCGGCCCGGACTCACATTCCGGGC
>NZ_JBHUWW010000132.1:0-9383 GCF_042669755.1 Kitasatospora sp. NPDC057223
CCCCGGACGTGAAGTCCGGGGCCTGCTGTCGTTGTCCCGTGGGTTCGAGGAAGAGGTTGAGGCGGCCGGCGGGCACGGGCTGCTGACCAGGTCCGGGCGGGGCCCGCGTCCGGCCGGACCGCCCGGACCGGCCGGACCTCCGGCGCGGCCGCACCGACGCCGTCCCCCGCCCGGACCTCCGGCGCGGCCCCCGCCGCCCCCCTCGCGCCGGCCCAGCAACCCGCCGGCCCGGGCACCCCGTCCGCTTCCTCCCACCCCGAGCCCTCGCCCGCGGCGGAACTGCCCGTCCCCGGCAGCGAACCGGCCCAGGCACCGCCGCCGGGGCCCTCCGCGACACCCCCGCCTCCACCGCCGCGGTACCCGCCACCGCCCGAGGCCCGCTCTACGCCGTGAGCCTGGACCAGAGCACGGTGCTGCAGTGGGCCGGCAACGGGAGCACCTGGGTTCCGGTCGGCACCGAGGCGTCCGCGCTCTTCGCGGGCGACGCAGGAGTGTTCGCCACCAACCCCGCCACGGGCGACATCTACCGCTACGACGGAACCCCCGGCCGGTGGACTCCGGCCGGCAGCGCCGGCGCGCAGTTCGCGACCGGCGGCCGCGACCTCTACGCACTCACCCCACGCCGGGATGCCGTCATGCGCTACGACAGCCCGGGGCACTGGACCCTGATCGGCGGCCCGGCCCTCGACATCTACGCGGGCGGCGCAGGCCTCTTCGCGACCCGTCCCGGCGACGGCCACCTCATGCGCTACCTGGGCCGCGAGCAGCAGTGGGAGCGCATCGGCAACCCCGGCCTGCAGTTCGCCGTCGGCCCCCGCGACATCTACGGCCTCAACAGCGACGGCGTGTTCCACTGGACCGGGCAGGGCGACGGATGGCACCGGATCGGCCCCACCGCTGTCAGCATCCACGCCGGCGGAGCCGGACTGTTCGCCGTCGACGCCGTCGACGCCGCCGACCGCATCCGCCGCTTCAACGGCACCGGCACCTGGACGGACATCGGCCAGCGCGGCACCGCCCTGATCGCGGACAACACCCACCTGTACCGGCTCGCAGCCGACCGGCAATCCCTGTCCCTCTGGAACGGCAACGGCGACTCCTGGACCCAGATCGGCGGACCCAGCAGCGCCATCGCCTCCACCGGATGACCAAAGACGACCCCTCGACCCGACCTGCCGTCCGGACCGACAGCGCTGCGCCCGGGGCCGGGTGTTGCTGACGGTCCGGCAGTTGTTTGGTTGTCGGGCTGGAAGACTGGCCGCCATGACCACCGACCGCCGCCCGCTGCACCGTCCGCTCTCCGCGCCGCCCGCCGACGTTCCCGTCCAGGCCGGCGGACGGGCCCGCCTGCTCGCGGTCGAGCGGGCGACGCTGCAGGAGCCGGCGGCCCCGGCCGAGGCCGCGCCGCCGGCGGTGCCCTCGTCGGGCCGGCGGGCTCAGCTTCTCCACCGGCGCCGCCGACACCGACACCGGCGCCGGTTCCGGGAGCTGAGGCCGGCGGCGCCGAGCACGTCGTCCAGCTGAGCGTCCGACTCCCCCACCGCGATGCGCCCCGTCCCGTACGGTCATCATGTCCACCGCACGGGGATCCTGAGGAGCTGTCCGATCACCAACACCGAGCCCGGTCCCGCGCTCACCGTCACCGCCCTCGTCGGCCCCGCCGGGTCCGTCCTGGAATGCGCGGGCGCCATCGACGCCGACACCGTCCCCGTCCTGAGCACCGCGGTGCACCGCGCACTCACGAGCCCTCCGGCCCCGCCGCTACTGGTGATCGACCTGGGCGCCGTCACCTTCTGCGACTCCAGCGGCCTCAGCACCCTGCTGCGCACCCGCTTGGAGGCCGCCCGCCAGGGCACGGAGCTGCACCTCGCCCGCCCGACCCAGGTCGTGCTCCGGATACTGGAGATCACCGGCGCCGACCAGGTCTTCACTATCGACCAGGACGTGCCCGCCGCGTGTGCCGTACCCCCGGCCCGTCCGGGAGGGTGAGCGCACGGCCCCGTCCGCCCGCCCGCGGAAGGGGGGTGCCGTCCTCGGCCGGGCGCGTCGGGGTGTGGCTGCCGCCGGTGGAGGGCGGCACCCTCACCGTCGTCCTCGCGGTTCAGCGGGGCGGGAGCCGGTGCCGGCCTGTCAGGGGGATCCGCGTTCCACCGCCCTGATCCGGCGCCAGACGAACTGCCAGGTCCCGGTCTCCTGGACTCCGCAGGCGGCCAGGTAGGCGATTACCAGGTCCCATTTCGGTAGCTTGCTGGCGTTGAGCATGGCCGACAGCGTGCTGCGTGCGAGCCGCCTCCCGTTGGTTTCTTGGTGCTGGCTGTTCTTCACCAGCTCCCGCAGGGAGGGCTCTCCGGCCCAGATGAGGACCTCGTTGAGGCCGGCGATGAACTCGTGCGCCGTGGAGTAGAGGATCGGGTCGGGCGGCTCCTGCGACAGCCGTGTCAGCGGTTCCCGGCGCCGGACTCTGGCCGCGGCGCGCAGGATCTCCCGCGGTTGCGGGTCGAAGTGTGCAGACCTCGGTGCCCTGACGGGGTTCAGCTCTTTGGCCTGCTGGTACTGCGAGGCCTCTTTGTACAGGTACTGCATGCGCAGCCTGTCCATGTCGGCGGAGCGGAGGTCTCTTACGGTTCCTTGGGCGTCCGTCGGCTCCCTGCTCACGAGGAGCTCGCAGAGGGCCTCGAACGTCCACGGGTCCGGAAGAACGCTTCCGCTGAGGATCCCGTTGAGCAATGTCGGCGCGATGCGGGCGCGCACCGCGACGTCGTCCTGGGAGAGATGCTTCTCCGCGGCGAGCCTGTTCATCGTCACGACCAGCTGCCCCAGCGGGTTCTGGGCGTTCAACGGGTACGCTCCGCCGGCTCGGCGACGGTGGTGTCCACGGAGACCGCCGGGCGCCAGCCGAAGGCGGCGGAGGCCTCGACGGCGGCGGTGACGATGACGGTGACCAGGGCCTCGACCTCGTAGCCGAGGGCGAGGAGCGCGATCACCCCGGAGAGCGCGATGCCCAGGAACAGCGCGGCGAGCAGCGCGTTGCGCAAGCCGGCCCGGCCGGCGGCGCGTGCGGGCTGTGCGTCTTGTTGTGAGGACAGCCTGAATCGGAACATGACATGGCCCTTCTGCCTTCAACCCGGACCAAGGGATTGCCGTCCCTTGACGCCTCCAATGCACGGACGCGTGAGGATGAGCATGTTCCTCCGCAGGAGGCTTCTGCAAGCGTCGAAAAACGCGCCAACCACCACTCCGTATAAGGAGTCTGATAGCCGATCAGGTCACCTTGCGACTGGATCCACGGGCAAGTCGGACAGGCGCAGTCCCGGGACGTCCCCAACTGTCCGAAGCCGTCCGAAGCCGTCCGGATTCGAGGAAGGCCTCATGCATGGCCACCCGCCGTGACCAGGGATCAACGGATCAGGGCCGTCCCGAAGTGTCCAGGAATCTGCTTTATGGGGCGGAGCGGTGCCACACTGGTTGCTCGATGGCCCTCCCTTCAACCCGGACGGTCCTCCCCCCGGAGCATCCGTTGCCGCGGACCGGGAATGTGGCGTACGCCACACGGAATTGAGGCCCGCTGCCGACGACGGCGCGGGCCTTCTCCGTACTCGCGCCCGACCGGGTCGTGTCCGCTGCCATCAGCGCCGAAGCGCCGGCCGCCAACCCGTTCGAATGCACGAAGAAGGACCGGCGAGCAGGCCTGACGAGCGAGAGGCAGCAGCATGACACGACCCGCGACGCTGGTCGCTGTCAGTGGCCCGCCCGGGGCGGGCAAGACGACGCTCGCGCACGCCCTGGCAGACGCACTCGACTGGCCGGCGGTCTGCCGTGACGAGATCAAGGAGCGTCTGGCCGCTGGCGCCGATTCCGCCGACGATCTGGACCTGAAGGCGCTGGAGACGTTCTTCGGCACCCTCGGCGAGCTCCTGAAGTCGGGATCGAGCCTGGTGGCGGAGGCGGCGTTCCAGGACCGCCTATGGCGCCCGGGCCTGGAGCCGCTCGGGGGCCTGGCAAGCATCCGCGTCGTGCGCTGTGTCGTCGAACCCGAACTCGCCCGCGAGCGCATCACCCGCCGAGCCGCCGAAGTCCCATCGCGCGCCGTTCACGCAGACGCCGATCTCCTGCACCGCATCGCCGAGGGGCAGCAGCCGATCGAGTCGTGGGTCCCGATTGCACTCGACGTCCCCTACCTGACCGTGAACACCACGCAGGGCTGGAAGCCGTCCCTGGACCGGATCGTCGAATTCGCCACGCTCTATGCCTAACTCCGCCGCTGACGGTCAGCCCACGATCCACAGGTCTTGACTATTGCTCCGCCCGGCTTCGGCCCGGGTCGTGGGCATGGGATTCGCGCATGCGGGGGTTGATGGGCCGGTTCGCAGAGTTCACAGTCCCTCCCCCGCACTCGCTTCCCCTTGTGCGTTGGGTGCTGGCTGGGTGGCCGGGACGGACAGGCGCCTGGAAGGTGGGACCCGGGCGGCGCTCGCTGCCTTCGGCCGGCGGTGCCCGGATCCCACTGCCGTCGCGGCTCGTCCTGGTCGTGCTGGCCGGTCGGCTGCGGGACGGGCCGCGGGGACAGGGGGAAGGAGAGGGGCGTGCTCATGGCCGGTCAACCGGCCCCAGCCCCGGACGGTCACGGCTCAGGCCGGCCCCCGCGCCGCCGCCCCGAAGCTCGGTGCCGGGGATGACTGCGCACTGCGCATTGCGGCCGCAGGCCCCGCGCAAGCGAGGGATGCGCATGCGCAGCGGTGGCCGGGTCCGGATTGCGCGTGCGTACGCAAGCCGGCTTTGCGGAGTGCCCGAGGGCGTACGCAAGGCCGCAATTGCGCGGCTGCGCAATGCCTCGGTGCGGTGCGTATGACGGAGGGTCTGTCCGGCGTGCGGGGACGGGTCGGGCTCTCGCCGGCCGGGGTTCCCGGGCGAATAGATTTCGTAGCGTGCTTCGTATCGGCGGGTAAGATCATCCGGTGACTTCCGAAGCACTACGAAACGTGGACGGCCCGGACGAGGCTCCGCCGACCTCCCCGTGCGGCTGGTGCGGGAGCCCGCTGCCCCGCGCGTCCAAGGGCCGCCCCCGCACCTACTGCGACCTGTCGTGCAAATCCAGGGCCGCCCGCCGGCGCATCGCCGAGCGGGCCGAGCCCTCCGCGCCCGCAGGCGTCCTCGGCGGCGCGGTACCGCTCCCGCCGGGCGTCCTGGCGGCCGCCGCCGAGGCCGAGCCGCCCGGCCCGCGCCGCCGCGTCCTGGAGATCGCCGACACTCTCGCCGGCGCCGCCTACTACTTCGCCCGTACCGTCGACGACGGCGACCCCGCCCGCGCCCTGACCAGGCTGCGCGGCTCCGTGGCCCTGTTCACCGCCCAGCTCCTGGAGCAGGCGCAGGCCGCGCACGACGACGCCCTGGCCACCCTCTCCGTCCACCCGGACGCCCACCTTGATGGCCGCCCCGCCCACCTTGATGGCGCTCTGGCGAACCTTGGAGACCCGCCCATTTCGAAGCGCCGCTGCGAAAACGAGGACCCTGGGAACGGGCCTGCCGAGGCCGGCCCCGGCCACGCGAGCGACGCCCCCGACGCCCACCTTGATGCCCTCGCCGCCCACCTTGATGGTGCCGTGGCGAACCTTGGTGACCCGCCCGTTTCGAAGCGCCGCTTCGAAAGTGAGACCCCTGCCGACGGGACCACCATCACCGCGACCGCCTCCGCCGCCGGAACAGCCGCGCTCCCCGCAGCCCCCGGCCCGGAGCGCGGGCCGGTGAACGAGCCGGATCTGGACGGCCTCTTCGAAGACCCGCCCATTCCGGATCGCTTCGTAATGCGGATGACCGCCGCGGAAGTGGAACAGGGACAGCGCGACGCCTACAACCCGGCGGCGCTCGCCCGCTTCTCCCCGGCGCTGCTCAACCGCGTCGACCCGCCCGCCACCGCCACCGCAGCCGGCCCCACCGCCGCCCAGCCCGCCCGGCCGACCGCGCACAACAGCGCGCAGCCCCTGCAGCGCACCGCTGCTGTCAGGGTTCCCGCGCCGCCGGCCCCGTACGAGCGGGGCTTCGGGGACTGCGACGTCCTGCTGAAGCTGCCGGACCTCGGCGAGGCGTGGGAGCTCGCCGGGTGGACGGAGAACCGCCTGGCGTACTACGTGGTGTACGAGGGCGGGATCGTCGGCTGGGTGGAGATCGGCATCGGCGCCGTCCCGCGATGGGCGGCCGTCACCGACGGCCACTTCCTGACCGACCCCGCCGGGCAGCCGCAGTTCCACCCGGGGCCGGACCTCGCGGCCGCCGCCATCCGCCAAGCCCGCCAAGCCCAACGTCCACGCTGACACGCAGGGCGGTGCGCGCCCCGGGCAATGGGTGCGGCGCGCACCGCCGCACCGATCTTTCCAGAACCGCCGCCGGACGCCGGCCCACCGGCTTGAGCGCTGGGCCGTCCCGTCGGACCTGACCCGCTCTGGCACCACGGCCTCCACCTGGCCGACGCCATGCCCTACCCGCTGCGCCACCGCCGGGAGGTCGCCCCGACGGACGGCGTCGTCAGTCACTGTGCGTTGGATCTGAGCCAGGAGCTGTCGCGGGAGGAGCGCGCGGTGCACGAGCTGGGGCATGCCGTCCTGTGACTCGCTGGTGGCCCTCGCGTGGTCGGCCTGGCGGCCGGGGTTGGGGTCGGGCACGGCGGACGCGCGGAGTGCTTCGGTCGCAGGCATGCCGCAGGAACGCGCCCGGATCATCGGCATTGTCGCGGGCGAGTGGGCCGAGGAGTGCTGGTTGGGCGAGTCCGCCCTGTGTGCCACTTGCGCTGGCGCAGGCTGCGTCGGCGCGAGTGGTGGAGATCAGGGCGGACTCGCCTAACCAGCATCACTCTGAGCTCTCGGAAAGGGGCACCTTCTGCCCGGTTGGCGCGGGAGCGAGGCGTAGGTAGAGGCGCGATGATTGGAGTGTGAGAAAGGGAACTTTTGCCCTGCCGTTGGCGCTGATGATTGCCTGGTTGGTTTGGGCCTTGAGAGTGCACTCACCAGGGGTCCGTGGCTCCCCTGAAGTGCCGCAGGCCGCCTCGCCTGAGCCAGTTAAGGACTACCCGTCTCGGAGACTGTGCCTTGATGTGGCTCTGCAGGAACGGGCCCATCAGACCGCTGCTGTGGCCGGGCTGAACACACTTGCGACTGCTCTGCTCGGCTTTGAAGCCGTCTTAGCTGTGGCGGGTGTCAAGGGGGTCACGACTGGGCCCAACTGGAAGCTGGCTGCTATGTCCGCTCTCGGGCTCAGCATGATCATAATCTTGCTCTCGCTCATCGACTTCATCGTTCCCGCGAAGAAGCCCACCGTCAGGCAGGGACGACCCAAGTGGTACTGCCGAGCCTTCCCCCGGCGGATATTCTCGATTTCGCCGGCGGACATGATGCCGCACCTCGCCCACCCGCTGGGGCGTAGCGAGAAGATCTTCTTTACAACAGCCGGGGTACTCTTCCGCTATACGTCGGAGTACGTGATCAAGCCCAAGAAGTACTGTCTCACCGGAGCCGTCTTCTTCTTGGTCGTAGCCTTGGTCCTAGGAGGACTTGGGGCATCGGCGTACGCCTAAGAAGGGTTGACTCGATGAGCTACTTGATCGAACTATGCAGACGACTCAATCCGAACCAAGATGTCAAGTACCGGGGTAGTGGGGCCGTAGTAGACCCTCCCACCAGCTTCGTGCCACAAGCAGCGATGGTTGTGGGAGAGCCGGTGAAGGATGAGCCTGCGCCGCTGACATTCGACGAGCTGAGCGACCGATACTACGACGACTCGATTCTGATCTCGGGAGAGTAACCGCCAAGGTGGAAGCCGCCGCCGACCGTGGTCGGTCGGTCGGGCACGCCGCCGCCGGCGGGCCGGGCTTTCGTGACGCGACACAGCCCAGGGTTGTGTCATCGGCCCCCGTTTTGCCTGGTAGGGGTGCCGCGCTACAGGTCGCCGTCACGGATCAGGAAACCGCCATTCACGATCCCGCGCGGAGAGCGGAGGGGCCGCTCTCCCGACGGGTCGCCGCGCGCTTGGGCGGTCGGCCCGGTCAGTTCTCGTACAGGTCCCCGCAGATGATGGACTGCGCCAGCTGCTCGATGAACTCCCGCCGCGTCACCCCGCCCGCGGTCGGGGCCGGGTAGCCGGCGGGCAGCGCGCGTTCCACCGCGTCCACGATGTCGCCGACCTCGAACGTCACCCCGGTCTCCACCGAGAGCCGGGCGACGTTCTCGACGGCGGCTTCGGTGCGGGCGATCAGATCAAGGGCCAGGGACGAAGAGTCAATAGTCATGAGCAGACGGTAACCGCAGTCCGACGTTCGGGAGCCGGGAACCGGACATCCGGCCCCCGATGGCCGGGCGGGTCGCCTCCAAAACCTGCACGGCCCTCTGCGGCCCCACTACTCCCGCAGCGCCAGGGTTGCCCATCCGGCACGGCCCTGCCCCGGACGGGCTTGCTGATTCCGGGCCCCTGTCGCGCCCCCGTCCGGGGCAGCGTGTCCTGCGAGGCCGAGCAAGGCACCACCTCTCGCGTCATGCCCGCCTGCTACGCCTCCGGTTCCTCCAAGGCCTTCACGGCTTCGTCCTCGGCGCCGGCGCGGCGGTAGGCCGCAGCGGATGCCTCCCGCGCGGCCCGGACCTCGCCGGGCGTCCGTCCAGCAGCCTGAAGGGTGTCGGCGAGCTCCCCGAGCGCCTCACCCTCGCGGTACGCGTCGTCCAGCTCGCGGAACACGGCGACCGCACGCTCGCCGGCCTCCACCGCCTTCCCATACGCCCCGGTCTCCCGCCACCCCTCACCGAGGTTGTTCCAGGCGATTGCTTGGCTGTGGTGGTCGCCGAGGTCGTGGTGGAGGTCGAGGGCGTTCTGGTGGGCGGTGAGGGCGTCGTCGAAGCGCCGCAGCTCCTGCAGAGCGAGGCCGAGGTTGTTCCAGGCGATCGCTTCGCGGTGGTGGTCGCCGAGGTCATGGTGGAGGTCGAGGGCGCGCTGGTGGGCGTCGAGGGCGTCGTCGAAGCGCCGCAGCTGCTGCAGGACGCCGCCGAGCCCGCCCCAGGCCATCGCTTCGCGGTGGTGGTCGCCGAGGTCGTGGTGGAGGTCGAGGGCGTTCTGGTGGGCGGTGAGGGCGTCGTCGAAGCGCCGCAGCTCCTGCAGGACGCTGCCGAGCCCGCTCCAGGCGATCGCTTCGCGGTGGCGGTCGCCTTGGTCGCGGAAGAGGTCGAGGGCGCGCTGGTGGGCGTCGAGGGCGTCGTCGAAGCGCCGCAGCTTCGTTAGGGCGAGGCCGAGGTTGCCCCGGGCGATTGCTTGGCTGTGGTGGTCGCCGAGGTCGTGGTGGAGGTCGAGGGCGTTCTGGTGGGCGGTGAGGGCGTCGTCGAAGCGCCGCAGCTCCTGCAGGACGCCGCCGA
>NZ_JBHUWW010000132.1:9481-16308 GCF_042669755.1 Kitasatospora sp. NPDC057223
CGGTGGTGGTCGCCGAGGTCGTGGTGGAGGTCGAGGGCGTTCTGGTGGGCGGTGAGGGCGTCGTCGAAGCGCCGCAGCTCCTGCAGGACGCCGCCGAGATTGCCCCAGGCCATTGCTTGGCTGTGGTGGTCGCCGAGGTCGTGGTGGAGGTCGAGGGCGTTCTGGTGGGCGTCGAGGGCGTCGTCGAAGCGCCGCAGCTCCTGCAGGACGCCGCCGAGCCCGCCCCAGGCCATCGCTTGGCTGTGGTGGTCGCCGAGGTCGCGGAAGATGTCGAGGGCGTTCTGGCGGGCGTCGAGGGCGTCGTCGAAGCGCCGCAGCTCCTGCAGGACGCCGCCGAGATTGCCCCGGGCGGTTGCTTCGCGGTGGCGGTCGCCCAGGTTCCGGAAGATGTCGAGGGCGTTCTGGTGGGCTTGGAGGGCGTCGTCGAAGCGCCGCAGATCCTGCAGGGCGTTGCCGAGGTTGTTCATTGTGCCGGCTTCGCTGTGGTGGTCGCCGAGGGAGGTGGCCGCCTCGTGGGCGAGGGTGGCGACGGCCAGGGCGTCCTGCAGATACCGACGTGCGGGCAGGTAGCTCCCCAGGCAGCCCGCGAGATCAATGGTGATACCGGGGCGGCCGGTGGCGTGTGCGGTGTGGACGGCGGCGACGAGGTTGGCACGCTCCGCGTCCAACCAGGCCATGGCCGCGCCCCGGCCGGCGAAGCGCTTCCGGTCGCCGTTCGTGGCGGGGTCGAGATGGGCGTCGGCGGCCCGTGTGGTGCGGGCGTAGTACTCGAAGAGGCGCAGCCGGGCGACGGCGCTGTGCTGGGGGTTCTGTTGGGCCTGTTCGGTGGCGTAGGCGCGCACGAGGTCGTGCATGCGCCACCGCCCGGTGTCCGGGTCCTGGCGGACGAGGCTGGCCGCGGCGAGGCCGGTCAGGCGGGTACGGACGTCGCGGGGCTTGCCGATGCCGGTGTAGGCGACGGCGGTATCCGTGGACAGATCCGGCCCCGGGTTGACCGCGAGCAGCCGGAACAGTTCCGCCTGCGGGAGCGGCAGCCGCCGGTAGGAACGTTCCAGGACGGCCCGCACCGCCTTGGGGGTGCCGTCGTCCAGCACGTCCAGCCGCTCCTCCAGCTTCTCCAGGTCCCCGACGAGGTCCGCTAGTTTCAGGCCCCGGTTCACGGCCAGCTGCGCGGCGGCGATCCGCAAGGCGAGCGGCAGGTAACCGCACAGCTCGGCGACCCTGGCGGCGCCGGCGGGGTCGGCGGCGATCCGCCCGTCCTTGGGGAGGGTGATGCGCAGCGCGGTGTCCATCAGGGCGACCGCCCGGCCGGGGTCGAGGACGTCCAGGTCGACGAGGCGCGCGCCGAGGGCGGGGGAGAGGTCGTTGCGGGAGGTGACGAGCATCCGGTGCGGTCCGTCCCCCGGGGGGAGGAGGTGTTCGACCTGCTCGCCGGCGGAGGCGTTGTCCGCCAGGACGAGGACGCGCTCGCCGTGCCGGGCGCGGGTGGCGAGCTGGGCGCGGTAGAGGGCCGCGCGCTGGTCGGTGCCGGGCGGGATCCGCTCGGGCTCGACGCCCAGGTCGCGCAGGACACCGTCGAGGGCGTGGCCGGCGTCGGTGGGGGTGTCGTCGTAGCCGTGCAGGTCCAGGAACAGCACGCCGGTGAACAGGCCCCGCTGCAGGGCCGTGTGGCCGGCGGCCAGGGCCAGGGTGGTCTTGCCCATCCCGCCCATTCCCAGTACTGACGCCACTACCACCGCGGCCTCCCAGCCGCCGGCACCGGCACCGTTGTCGGTGGGCGGGTTCAGGGCGGTGAGCAGGTCCTCCAGGTCCTCGTCGCGGCCGGTGAACCCGGCGGGGACGGCCGGCGGCGGGGCGAGCGGCGGCAACCCGGCCGCCAGGGGGGCGTCCTGGGGGAGTGTCACGTGGATGGTCCGGCCGAGGATCGCCGGCCCGTTGAACGTTCCGCCGCCGATTTCCTTCGCGATGCCGGCACGGGTACCGGCCCCGGCCCCCTCGGTCGGTGCGGCCGCGCTGCCCTCGTGCCCGGCGGCATCTCCGGGTGCGGCGCCGGTGTTGATGCCGGCGAGTTCTTCGACGTGCTCGACGAGGTCACCGTGGGCCTTGCGCCAGTGGCGGATGTCGCCGAGGGGCGGGTCGAGCGGGAATCCGTCCCCAGCGGAATGGGCCTTGCACGCCTCCACGAATGCGGAAATCCGGTCCCACGGGGGAATTCGGAAAGTCCCGGCTTTTCCTTCCAGGAGTTCGCTGACGACGGTGGTGTTCAACGCGCCCGCGGAGGCCTTGACCAGTTGCGGCCCGGTTGGGTTGCCCGCCCTCGCCTGCAGTTTCTTCAGCCGGCCCGCGAAGTCCCGCAGCGCCTGCTGCACCTGGGGGTTGTGTCCTGCTGCCATGGCGGCGGCCCTGCCTGTCCTGTCCCCGCGCCGCAGGCCGGCCCTTCCGGGGCGGGGGCTGCGGCGTCTTCCCCTGGGCGGGCCGTCGTCGGGCGGTCCGCCATCATCCGCCGGTGTCCGTGATCCTCCGCCCGGCAGGGATCTCACAGTAGTGCTCACCAGCCCCGACACGGGACGGGTTTCGGGATCGTCCGCGTCGTTCCGCAGATCCCCTTCCGGGTTCTTCCCGGCGGGATCGTGGTGTCCAAGCCGGCCGGCTGACCACCGCTCACCGCCATCCCGAGGGGGAGGACCTGATGTCCCGCAAGCCCCGCACCACCCGCCCGCGCACCCGCACCGCCACCGCGCTCCCCGCGCAGCCGGTTCTGGCCGTCGAGCAGCCGGCCCGTCCGCAGGCCCTGGCCGTCGAGCAGCCGGCCCGTCCGCAGGCCCTGGCCGTCGAGCAGCCGGCCCGTCCGCAGGCCCTGGCCGTCGAGCAGCAGCAGTTGGCCGGGCAGCTAGCCCGGGGAGCCGCCGCCGGTACTGCCCGCGCCGTCACCGACTGGATCATCGAGCAGATCACCGCCCACTTCCAGTGACCCGCCGTTCCTGGGGCCCGCCGCATGGCGGGCCCCAGGAACGGCCCCGCCCACTCCGGTGGGTGCCAGCAGGTGGACGCCTTGTCGGCCAGCCGGGCCCGCTCGCAGGCCCCAGCTTTCCTTCACGTCGGCGTCGGCGCCTGGCGGTCTGGGACCACGTCGAACCGGCCGGGCCCTGGCCGCCGGATTCCCGGGGACGGACCGGCCGGACAGGTGAAAAATTTCCGCCCAATCACGGCAGAAAGCGCCCGCGCATACCTTCCTACTGCACACGCGATAAATCACGACCAACAGCCAATGCAAACTCACCCGGGAAGGGTTGTGTATCTCCGGAGCGGCCTGCTAGAAATCCGGAACACCGCCAACCGGAAAGGAATAACCCGTGCAGCGCTCCATCGGCAGCCGTGAAATCATTCGCCGCCAGGCCACCGGAATGACCCGAGAACAGGTCACCGAAGCCACCTCGGACGCCGCCGGATGGGAACGCCACCGCTCCAGGGTCTGCGAAAACGAGGGCGATAGGGCCGCCATCAAGGGCGCTATCCAGGACCACAAGGAATGGCGCCGCATCGGCTATGTCATGACCGAGGAGAACCTGGAAACCTACAATCCCGACGCTGACCCGACCGTCCAGCGCTGGCGCCGGGAGGACGAGGAACGCCAGGCCGCCGAATCCGCCGTACAACGACGCGCCGCCGAGAACCCCCGCGTCGAGCGCCCGGCCACAGCCCCCGGGACGGAGGCGCTCCGGACGGCGCTGGCCCGTGCCGGCCTGTACGACCTCGACGAGGGCGACCACCAGGCCGTCGAGCAGATCGGCGCCCTGCTCGACGACGCCACCATCGCCCGGCTCGCCGACTGGCTGGAGCGCACCCGCACCGCGGCCCAGCACCTGGCCGCCCCGCCCCGACCCGTCTACCGACCTCTTCGGTCCGACAACTGGCCCCAGCGCCCGTAGCCCACGTCACCGGTGCCACGGCCCACCCCGGCCTGCTGCGGGCCGGGCGGGGCGGCTGGGGCGGGCCCTTTTCGGGCCCGCACCGCCAATGCGTGCTTCACCGACGTCGGGCTCGTGCGCGGGAACCCACTGACCCCCACCGTCCCCGGCCCGCCAGCCGTCCGACCGCCGGGCCGGGGCCCAGGTGGGGTGGTGAGGACGGCCATACCGGGGTCGTCGGCGCACCGGGCGAGCAGCCCGGCCGCCCGGAAAGGTGAGGCGACGCCTGCGCCGGGTCGGCTGGCGTCAATGCGCCCCACTCTGCCTCCGAGGTCTGTACGCCCCCACCCGGCTGCTGTGCTTGCCGACCGTGGCGACCACCCGGCACGGCCGACCGGCCACGCCGAGCGGGCTGCCTACCCGGCTACCGCCGGCGCCGGGCCGTCGGGAGTACGACGCCGGCTACGGCCGCGCCCGCGCCGATCGGGCCCAGACTGGCCGGATACACGGCCGTCAGGGCCGCTGCGCCGATCACGGCGATGCTGGCGGCGGTGATCGCCCAGCCGCGTCGGCGTGGGGAGTTCTTGGTGGTGTCTGACCTGCCACGTACGTTCATACCTAGCACCTCTCGATTTCTCTCGGACGGGTGCGACGGCGGCCTCCCGTTCCCGCGGGGGGCCGCTCAGCATGAGCCGAGCGGCCGTAGACCATCTGTCGCGCCTCTGCACGTACGTTACTCAGCGGGTCCGACAGTTCAGACCCTTCTAAAAGGTCCCTTCTACCTGCAGATTTGCAGCTTCATAAGCTTTTGTTGATGAAATTGCTCGTCAGGTGCCACTCTTGGACGATGCCCAACCAACGGATCCGGCTTGATCAACCACCCAGACCTGATGGTCAGGCGTTCCACGACATGCTTGCCGAGTTCGTCCGAACTCACTCGGCGCAGGAGCCTCGCCTGGGTGCCGGGTACCGCGTCCGCCTGGCCAGCTTGCTTCGTGATGCCGCCGAACTGGTCCTTCGTGACGAGATCGCCGCAGCCACGGACGCGGGCATGACCTGGGCGGCTGTCGGTAAGCACCTGGACACCTCAGCCCAGGCCGCCCATCGGCGATACCACTGACATCCCCTCCACCCCTCCCCGGGCTGATGCTGCCGTACTTCGAGGCCGAGCCACATCGGCCGGCTCAATGGTGAGGAAGGGCATCTGCTCGTCGTTGCCGACGTAGGTCTTGTTGTTCTCGCAGCCCTGGGTGGCGCTCCGTCACCAGTTTTACACTGCGGTCGGCTCTGCTCAGGCGGGCTTCGGGAGGCCTTCTTTCGATAGCCAGGCAGGTTGCCCTGGGCAGCGTGCGCCCAGGGCCACGCCAACCCCGTTAACCTTTGAATCAAAGGTATATTGGTGAAAAAATTGATGCTTCCGCCTGTGGAAGCATCACGTGGCATTGCAAAGCATTGCAGTGCAATGCTTTAGCGACCGTCCGGCCCGAGCGAGGTGGGCGGTCGGCCTGGCGGCGTGGACGGTTGGTGACACGACTCCTTCCTGGCCTAGCTATTGGGGGCGCTCCGGGATTTGTTCGGGTCGGGACCAAGATCTTTCGGCTACCAATGGACGAGCGCGACGCGGTCTCCGGAGGTTGGCGGCGGTGACGCATGAACAGCTGGCCCCGGCGGCCCGGGCGGGCGTGGCGGGGCTCCACGGCCCCACCAGTGCCCCGGACGGGCCCCAGGCGGCCTGCGCGCCTACCCGGGGCTCTGTGAAGGCCGCCACACCCCGCCGGGGCGGCCGATCCTGACGCTGGTCAGTCGCTTCGTCCTACGGGATACCGTGGGCCGGTGATCCAGCTCCTCCTTGATGCCCGGATGTTCGTGAGCTTCCGCGACCACGAGTTCGCTCAGCCCGGCGCGCACGGCTACCGCTGGGTGGATGTGAGGGTCTTCGGGACCCCACGAGGCGCCAGTGACGGCGAACTGCTGACGGCCCTGGTTGCCCACGAGCAGTTCCGTGACGACTACGCGGGCGGCGGCGTCGATCCGGCCGGGACCCGCCACGGCCCGTACTGGCTCACGCACGTCACCGCGCACGCCTACGACGCGGTGAGCAGCACCGAGGCACTGTCCACGCTTCGCGGCTGGGCCGGCCAGCACGGGACAGTCCCTGAGCCGCTGGAGGAGACGCTCGCCGCGCAGGTGTTCGCCGCCGTCGAGTCCGCCACCACCTGCTACCGACTGCGGAATCTGGGGAAGCGGGCATTCCATGACTGGGGCGGCGTGCACACGGACTTCCACGAGTACGTCGTCGTGGACCGGGAACGCGCGCTGCTGAGACTCGTCGTCGCGACCGACGACTGAGCCCGCCAGCATCGTCGCGGAACTGCGGTCAGAGCCAAAGAGGCGTGGGCGGTCTTCGGGCGGGCGCTGCGCCGGCCTTCTTCCTTGCGTCCACCGGTGGCGGCCGCGCGGCGGCTGGCACATGCCGGGCTCCTGCCGGGGCCGCCCTGCGCTTCCGGTCCCGAGCGTCGAGGTCGTTTCACCTGCCTGACGTCTTCCGGCCCTGTGCCCGAGAGGTACTCGGGCACAGGGCCGAAGGATGGATCGGCGCAGCTCAGGTCACGGCCTGCTGCGCCGGTGCGGTGCGCGGGTCAGGGGGTGGAGGGTCCTCCGTGGTACTTGGTCCAGCCTTCGCCTTGCGGGTCGACGGACCAGAGGGTGTTGGCGGTGTCGCGGACGAAGGTGACGAGGTGTCCGTCGGCGGGGTCGGCGATGGTCTGCGGTACGGCGTCCGTTGCCAGGGCGGTGCCGGAGAGCGTGGTGGGGAACTGGGTCCAGCCGTTGCCGCGGGGGTCGACCATGTTGAGGCGGTTGTTCGGGCCGTTGACGTAGGTGATCAGGTGGCCGTTGGCGGGGTCGGCGATGGTGGTC
>NZ_JBHUWW010000132.1:16406-24988 GCF_042669755.1 Kitasatospora sp. NPDC057223
CCAGCCGTTGCCGCGGGGGTCGACCATGTTGAGGCGGTTGTTCGGGCCGTTGACGTAGGTGATCAGGTGGCCGTTGGCGGGGTCGGCGATGGTGGTCGGGTCGGTGGCGGCCATCGGGCCGAAGTCGACCCAGCCTTCGCCCTGGGGGTCGACGGACCAGAGGTGGCTGGCGGTGTCGCGGATGAAGGTGACGAGGTGTCCGTCGGCCGGGTCGACCACGGTACGGGGTACCGCGTTCGGCGCGAGGGCGGTGCCGGAGAGCGTGGTGGGGAACTGGGTCCAGCCGTTGCCGCGGGGGTCGACCATGTTGAGGCGGTTGTTCGGGCCGTTGACGTAGGTGATCAGGTGGCCGTTGGCGGGGTCGGCGATGGTGGTGGGGTCGGTGGCGGCCATCGGGCCGAAGTCGACCCAGCCTTCGCCCTGGGGGTCGACGGACCAGAGGTGGCTGGCGGTGTCGCGGATGAAGGTGACGAGGTGTCCGTCGGCCGGGTCGACCACCGTGCTGGGTACTGCGTTCGGCGCGAGGGCGGTGCCGGAGAGCGTCGTGGGGAACTGGGTCCAGCCGTTGCCACGCTCATCGAGCGACCACAGCTGGTTGTTCGGGCCGTTGACGTAGACGATGACGTGCTGGTCGACGGGGTTCACCACCGCGATGGGGTCGGCGGCCGCGTACGCCCCGAAGTTCTTCCAGCCTTCGCCCTGGGGGTCCACCGACCACAGGTGGGAGTTGCTGTCCCGCAGGTAGGTCACGATGTGGTGGTCGACCGGGTCCACGATCGTGAACGGCGAACCGGCAACGGTCGTGCCCGATGGCGCCGAGCTGGCCGTCCGCTGCACCCACTCGGCGATGTCGTCGACGCGGGTGTTGTAGGCGCCGTTGCGAGTGGTTTCGGTGCTGCCGAGGCAGCCGTTCTGCCAGGAGGTGCTGGCGACGGCGGCGAGCTTGGCGGTGCCGCCGCTCTCGCGGATGGTGGGGCCGCCGGTGTCGCCCTTGCAGACGCTGGCACCGGCGGGTGCGATGCCGGTGATGTCGACGCCGGTGGCCTTGACCGCGTCGACGTTGAACGTCGCGGTGTGCAGCTTGTTGGGGACCCATTCGCCCTGGGTGCGGCCGTAGCCGGCGACGCGCAGCGTCTCGCCCTGGACGGGCGCCGTGGTCGCCACCGGGACCGGAGTGACGTCGGTGACCGGGGTGGCGAGGCGTGCCATGACGAGGTCGCGGTCGGTGCGCGCGACGAGCTCCGCGACGGTGACGGTGTGCCCTGCGGTGGTGGTGAGGTCGGTGCGGCCGACAGTCACCGTGGTGGCGAGTGCGGGCGCGCCGGCCGGGACGGTGAAGCCGGGGGCCGGGTTGTCGGCGAAGCAGCTCGCCGCGGTGATGACCCAGTACGGGTCGACTAGGGCGCCGGTGCAGGCACGCTTACCACCAATGTCGAGCTTCGCCGTGTAGGCGTAGCTGCCGTTGGCGGCCGGGTCACCGGCCAGTGCGCTGGCGGTGCCGCCGGTACCGGCGCTCAGCACACCGGCCGCCACTGTCGCGGCGAGCAGGCCTGCCTTCCACGCGGTACGCGGAGTCTTGCGGAACATCAGTTCTGTCCTTCTGGTAGTCAGTGTTGGGGCAGGGTCAGCCGGTGATACGCAGTTCGACGAGGGTGGTGGGCTTGGCGCCCGTTCCTTCGCCGATTCCCTTGAAACCGTCCTTGGGGACGTCGAGGGTCTGGGTGACGCCGTCGGCGGTGAGGCTGGCGTGGACCGCGCGGCCAGCGGTCTGCACCGCGAAGACCTCGGGCATCTCGACTGCGAGGTAGCCGGTGGTGCCGTTGACGGCGAAGCAGACGCGGCCGTCGTTGTTGGTGGTGGCGCGGGTCCAGATTTGGATGCTGGTGGGTGTGGCGCAGTCGGCGAGGGTGACATGGCCGTCACCGCGCAGCAGTGTGATCCGCGGGTTGTCGGCTACGCCGGGGTAGTCGAAGTTCTCGACCGCGAAGGGCGCTGCGGAGTTGTCGGCGGGTACCGGTGCGGGTGAGGTGTCGGCTGTGGCGAGTGCCGAGCCGCCGACAGCGGCTGCGATGGCGATGGAGGTTGCGGCGAGCCAGCCGCGTGCGCGGCGCAGGCCCGCTGTCCATGTGGCGCGCGGGTTGCTGTGAAGCACGTGTGAGTCCTGTGGGTTGGGGGCGGACGTGCCCGGGCTCAGCTGGTGACGCGGAGTTCGAGAAGGGCGGCGGGTGTCCGGGGCCCGGTGCCACTGCCCCTGCCGACGCTTGCGCCGTCGTCCTTGGCGATGTTCACGGTCTGTGTGACGCCGTCGCTCGTCAGGCTGGCGCGGACGGCGTGCTCCTCGGCCTTGATGAAGATGACATTGGGGATCTCCACCGTGAGGTAGCCGGTGGAAGCGGTGGCGCGGAAGCAGATCATCCCGTCGCCGGGGATGTCGGGACTCAGGACCCGGATCTGTCCGCCTGCGGCGCAGTCGCCCAGGACAATGTGGCCGTCGCCCTGGATCAGTTTGACGTTGGGCAACGGCGAGGTGCCGGGGTAGGCGAAGTCCTCGACTGCGTAGGGGGCGGCCGAGTTGTCGTCGGCGGTGCCGTCGGCCACGGCTATGGCGGTGGCACCGAACGTGGTGGCGATGGCGACGAGGCCGGCGGCCAGCCACCTGCCTGTGCGGGTTCCCATTGACGGTTTCCTTCCGTGCGGACACTGTCTGGGCTCCCAACGGAGCCAGACCTGACTTGAGTTGGGTGACGAAGCTTTTCTTAGACGCTTGCTGCCACTGGCACCACCGTTGACCCGGTACGGATGGTTTTGCCCTTCCCTGGCAGCCTGGCTCGTAATGCGCGGCCAAATTGTAAACCATGAGGTTGCCTTCCTTCGAAGTGCCCTGAGGCAGGAATCTGGCGGACCGTCTGAATATCAGGCAACGTCAAGATGATCGATGGTACGCAGTCATGACATAGGCGCTGACCAGCAGATTTGACCGAATATCTCCCGATCTGAACAGAGACCCCTGCGTCATATATCCCATTTATGAACTGTTTTCAGATCGCGGGCGCACCAGCTTTTCTGACATTGCCGGAGCTTCGGTAGGCTCACCGCGCCGAAGCACGGCACAGTCGAACGACGGAGGGTTTACGGTGGACGTATTGACAGGCCGATCAGATCGAGGAAGGAGGAAGGGGAATTTCGGATTCCGACCTCTGGTCGGGCGTGTGCTGCCTCTTGCCCTTCTGGCCGGCCTCCTCGGAGCGGGTGGCCCGGCCTTCGCGGTCGACACCGTCGGCGATCCTCTTCCGCTGAGTGACCGCACACTGGTGGTACAGGCATGGCTCAAGGGCGGGCCGGGAGTACAGGCCCTGGCCGAGGCGGCCCTGACCGGCTCGGACCAGGATGTGCGGCGCTTCCTCGACACCGAGCAGGTGAGCGCCCAGCACAGTGACGAGCAGGTCGATGCGGCGCAGATCTTCGGCATCGGCGGCCCGAAGGTCCGTGAGATGGCGAGCAAGGCGCTCACCGGAACATCTGCCGAACTGCACGACTTTCTCGCCACCGGGTGGCAGCAGCCGCTCGAGATGGACCAGAAGACCCGCGTCGCGCAGATCATCGACGGCGCCGGGCGGGGCGTCAGAGAAGCCGGCATGGCCGCGATGACGGGCTCCGCCACCGACGTCCTCGCCTTCCTGAACGACAGCCAGTACACCGCCCGGGACAACGACGACCGCGTCAAGCTGGTCCAGATCCTCAGCGCCGGCGGCCCCAACACGCAGGCGGCCGCCAGGACCGCGCTCAACGGGTCCGTCGAGGACGTCAGGGAGTTCCTGGCGGTCGGCCAGTACGTGGCCCAGAACCGCGACCAGGAGCGCGCCAGCATCGCCCAGCTGGTGCAGCAGGCGAAGGACGCGGGCGCACAGGCGGCTCGTGAGACCCAGAGCGCCACCGAAGCATCCCAGAAGGCGGTGGCCACCGCCCAGCTCGCCAAGGACGCGGCCGCCACGGCCGCGGCCGAGACCGACGCCGCGCAAAGCGACGCCGCGAAGGCCGGCGCGGCCGCGGACCGGGCCGCGACCGCCGCCGACAACGCGGCCGATGCCGCGCAGGCGGCCATCACAGCAGCGCGAGCGGCAACCAACTCTGCCCGTGCCGCTGCCTTCGCGGCCTCACAGGCCGCCGCCGCGGCAGGCGGCGCCTCGCAGGCAGCAGCCCGTGCCCGCAGCGCGGCCGCGGCGGCAGCAACCGACGCCTCGCAGGCCTCCACGGCCCGGGCCAAGGCTCAGGACGCCGACGCTGCCGCCAAGCTCGCGGAGGAGTCCAAGGCCGCACTGACACAGGCCCAGACTTCTGCAAACGAAGCCCAGACGGTCGCCGCATCGGCGCTGAGCGCCAGCGCCAACGCCGCATCCGCCGCGGGATCGGCCGACCAGGCCGGCGCGTTCGCGGACAGGGCGGGCGCGCAGTCCGGCAAGGCCAAGCGGGCCGCGGAGACCACCCGCCGCTACGCGGCCGAGGCCACCCGCGCCGCTACCGCGTCCCAAGCCCTGGCAGGCGAGTCCGCCACGGCTGCGCAGGACGCCCAGGTGTTCGTGGACTCGGCCGTCGCGCACGCCCGCGCGGCCGCTCAGGCCGCCAACGACGCCGCCACCCACGCGGGCGACGCGAGCCTTGCGGCCCAGGCCTCCTCCGACCATGCCGCGATGGCCGCGGTCTACGCCAAGGAGAGCCAGGACGCCGTAGACAAGGCCCGCCAGATCCAGGACCTCGCCCGCCGTACGGAGGCCGAGGACCTCAAGTCGCGCACCGCCTTGGCAACCGAGCAGGCCAAGGACGCCAAGGCTGCCTACAACGACGCCCAGACCGAACAGGGCGATGCCAGACAAGCAGTGCGTCAACTGCAGGACGAGGCCAACCGTCTCGCCACCGCTGCAACCCAACCCGGCGCCACACCTGCACAGGTCGCCACCGACGGCCGCAAATTGGCCCTGCTGTCGATGAAAATCTCTGGTCCCTGGGGCAGCGGAGCCGCCCGCTCCGCCCTCTCCGGACCTGACACGGCCGTCTTCGACTACGTCAGGACCGGCCGTAGCCAGGCCGCCGCACTCGACGACCGCGAGCAGCTCCAGCGTCTCATCCTGGACTCCGACGATCCGGCAGTGCGCAGCGCGGGCACAGCCGCCCGCAACGGCGACGCCGCGACGATCACCGCGTTTCTCACTGCCGGGCAGTACCAGGCTGCCGCCACCAGCTACCGCATCAGCATTGCCCAGATCACCGACCACGCCGGTCCCTCGGTCAAGGCCGCAGGCACCGCAGCCCTGACCACCAACACCCCTGCGGCCCTGCGCGACTTCCTCAGCGTGGGCTTCCCGGCCGCACAGGCCTCGGACGACCGCATCCTCGCCGCCCAGCTCTACGACGTAGGCGGCCCCGAACTCAAGGCCGCCGCCTGGATCGCCCTCGAAGCCCCGCCGGCTCAACTCCGGGCCTTCGCCGCGGAAGGCCAGTACACCGCGCAGCGCAAGGACCACCTCGCCGCCACCCACATCGCGGACGTCCAGGGCCTCATCGCCGAGGCCTCCGCCGTCGCCGCGAACGCACAACAGAACGCGGCCGAGGCCGCCCGGGTAGCAGCCATCGCACGCGGCGCTGCCAACGAGGCCAACGGCTTCGCGAACCAGGCCAGCCAGTCGGCCGCGACCGCCGCAGGATTCGTCACCCAGGCACAGACAGCAGCAACCCAGGCCCAAACCGACGCCAACAACGCCGCCCAGGCCGCCAAGACCGCGACCGCCGCTCAGGCATCCGCCCGCCGCGACACCGCCGCCGCCCTGTACTCCGCCAGGCAGGCCCAGATCTCCACCGTGCGGGCGAGATATTCCGCGAGCGTTGCTTATGAGGCGGCCGATGACGCTCGCCGCTCCGCCGAGGCTGCGGGCAAGGATGTCACCCTCGCCAACCAGGCATCGGCAGAGGCCTTCGGTGCCTACAACGCCAAGGTCGACGCCGAGCAGAAGGCCGCCATCGCGGCAGCGGAGAAGGCCCGCCAGGACGCTGAACTCGCCGAGCAGAAGGCCAAGGACGAGCAGGCCAGGCAGGCGAAGCAGGACGCCATCGACAAAATGACGGCCGAGATCAAGAAGCAACAGGATGAGAAGGACCAGGCAGGCCTCTGGTACTCCCTCATTTCCCAGAGTGTTCACCTCACTCTTGATGTCATCGGCGGCGCCGGCGGCATGGTCGCCCCCGGACTCGCCGACATCGCCGACCTCCTCAACTGCGCCTACTACGCAGTTGAAGGAAAAATGGCCGACGCCGTCACGTCATGCCTAGGCGCCATTCCCATCGCTGGTGACGCCGCCGCCATGGCCAAGTTCGTTCAGTGGAGCAAGAAGTTCGGATCCTGGGGTGAAAAAGCCCTCGAATTCATCAAAAAGATATTCACGCGGCTCCCCAGTGCGTGTAACAGCTTTCCGGCTGGAACACGTGTCCTGCTGGCTGACGGATCAACGCAACCGATTGAGCTTATCCGGACCGGAGACCAGGTCCTCGCCAGCGACCCTGAGACAGGTACTACAGGCGGGCGCAGAGTTGACGCCACGATCTACACTCCCGATGACCGTGACTTCACTGACCTGGCTATAACGGCTGCAAATGGCCAGACCGGTACCATTACTTCGACCGACCACCACCCGTTCTGGTCAGAGAACCAGCACGTTTGGCGTTACGCAGCCGACTTCAAGGTTGGTGACCTTGTCCGGACAGCATCCGGTCATCCGGCTCAGGTCAGCTCCGTCCATCACTGGAACGCCCTCCAGGCGGCGTACAACCTCACCGTCAACTCCATTCACACGTACTATGTACTCGCTGGCACCACGCCGGTCCTGGTACACAACACCGGATGTCAGCTATATCCCAACCACTACCCTCAAACTTTGGATAAGGAACTCGCGGACGCGGCGAGGCTGGGCGCTGCTCCAACTTCTGTGGGTACTGCAAAATTCGATGCCGCTATCAACTCTGGCGACGGCAGAATTAAATGGGCAGTGCTAGAGGACGGATCACTCGTCGTGATGCCGAAATTCGTGACCGGCGTCGAGGTCTCGCATTCCGTCCTGAGCGGCGGAGCTCCAGTCCGGGCTGCAGGTGAGGCTGATATTGCCGGGTCGTCTGGGGATGGGTATTTCGGCATCATGATCAATGATCACAGTGGTCACTTCTTCGAGCCAGGTTGGAATGTGGCGCAAATTGGTGAAGATGCGTTCAAGGCGGCAGGAGTTCATTTCTAGTGACAGGTAGAACTGACAAGCTCGCCGAGCTCGATCTTCGCGAACTTGCCGAGGCTCTGGGCGCACGGACTCTCGGGGTATCTGAGTTGGGCCCGGGTCAGTGGTTGGGTGTTGTTGAGCTGTTGACACTACGTCTGACCGATGAATGCGATCAACTTTCCGTTGAGTCGTGGGCTACCTGTTCGAGGGCGCTCGCATATACGCTCGAAGCGGCGGTGGATTCGGGTTCGATCGATCACCACGAGGCAGTGGTTCGCCGCCTGAATCTCTCGGCTGCTTTGCTGCGACGTTTTCCGCCGAACATGGAGATCGACCTCCTGAACCCGAATCGCGTGGTAGAAGTATTTTTCGGCGAGATTTCGATGTCGACCGAAGAGGCGCGAGAGAAGTCGGTCGATTGGCGGAATCAAGACATTGCAGATATTCGTCGGCTCAGGATTGCAAGAGGCTTGGTATGGCCTACGCTCCTAGCTGTACATGCTGCCTTCGGAGATGAATTCGATCCCCGTCTAAAAGAATGGGAAGACATATTTCCATCACTTCCATAGTTAGCTGACCGCAGGAGCCCGTCAGAACTAATTCTGGCGGGCTCCTGTTGGAGCTGCCGTGCTGGGTCGTCACCTGCCAGACGTTGTAGGGGACGACATCGTGCAGGCCCAGTACCGCGGTTGCGGCTGGCCCGCGGTCCTGCTGCCGTCCGGCCGTCCCGATGTCGCTGTGTCGGCCGACCTGCGCTCCGGGCCTGTTGCCGTTCTGGGCATCGTTTGTACTGGGTCGCCGCTGCTGTGCCGTCCGTCCGGTCTGCGGTCGCTCCGGCCGCTGCGCGGGAGGACGCCCAGACCCGGCAGCTGGAGGAGGACATCGTCATGTGGCGGGCCGGGGTCTACGGCGGCTGGGCCTTCGCGATCCAGGCCTGGGGCTCCGGCGTCCTGACCGACGACGTCCTCAAGGCCGTCTCCGCGGGCACCCGCGCGGTCACGCTGACCAGCACCGCGACGATCCCCTGGTTCAACCACTACGACCAGTCCGAACAGATCTGCAGCTTCGACCCCAGCATGCCCTGGCTCCGGCACGGCGCATCCCCCGAGCACCTCAACACCGCCATACTGCAGGCCGGCCTCGGACCCGAACCGCACACCCGCAGGCCCGACTACGTGGCCGGCATGCTCCTCCTCGGGGAGAACGCGTTCGGCCTCGACCTGCCCTACGACGCGGTCGTCCAGGGCGAACTGCTCGGCGCCGTCATCCCGGGCTGACCACCCCACGGCACACGGCGGCCCCGGGAGAAAGCACCCTTCTCCCGGG
>NZ_JBHUWW010000133.1:0-24776 GCF_042669755.1 Kitasatospora sp. NPDC057223
TGGACGTGGTGGCGCACGTTCTCCATCAGGACGGTCATCTTGGCGTCGAAGCGCTCGTCGGCGGGGTCGAGCCCGGCGAGTTCGGACAGCATCCAGAGCACCACGTGGTGCTCCTCGACGCTCTCCAGCACGTGGTCCGAGGTGTCCGGTGCGGCCTCGCGGGCGGCCGGGTAGAAGATCTTCTCCTCGATCCAGGTGTGCACGGTGAGTTCCTCGATCACCTTGTCGGCGATGTCCCGCTTGGTCTTGTGGGCGTTGTCGCCGGCCTTCTCGAACTCCTTGAACAGCTTCTCGACCGTCTTGTGGTCGTCCTTCAGCAGCACGATCGCGTCCATCGGGGAACTCCTTCACAGCGGGCGGGACATGGAAACCGAGGTGCGGGGGGCGCGGGTACCGAACGGGGCGGCGCCGGGGGGCGGGTCAGGAGGCGGGGGCGGGCCAGGGCCGGCCGGTCAGGGCCGAGGCGACGTGGTGGAGGTTGGCGGCCATGGTGCGGCCCGTGGTGTGGGCCCACTCGTGGCCGCGGTCCTCGTCCAGGTAGTCCGGACCCGGGCCGGGGCCCAGGTGCCAGTACGTCCAGGCCTGCGCCGGGATCGTGTAGCCGATGTCGACGAGGCCGCCGCTGATCTCGCTGATCACGTGATGGGCGCCGTCCTCGTTGCCCGTCACCACCACCCCGGCGACCTTCCCGAACGCGGCAGGCCGGCCCTCACCGTCCGTCTCGGAGATCATCGCGTCCATCCGCTCCAGTACCCGCTGCGCCACGGAGGACGGCCGGCCAACCCAGGTGGGGGAGGCGACGATGAGGATGTCGGCGGCCAGGAGCTTCTCGTGGACGCCCGGCCACTGGTCGCCCTCTCCCTGGTCGCTCTTCACACCGGGCAGGAGGTTCAGGTCGACCGCTCGTACGGTCGACACTTCCACTCCGCGGCTGGTGAGCTCGGCGCCCACGACCGAGGCGAGGGCCTCGGTGTTGGACGGCTCGGGGGACGGCTTGAGGGTGCAGTTGACGATGAGTGCTCGCATGCTCCCACGCATACCCGCGCTCACCGCAGCAACCGTCCCCAGCGCCCCGGACTCACCCCGACCGGTCCACACCCACGCCCGCACCGACCAGAACGGGCGGCGGCCCAGGGCGGGGACTACCGTGAGTGAGGTCCTCCCATCCAGCTCCTGCGAAGGGTGGAGGCGTCATGATCCTCATCATCGGTCTCGTTATCCTCCTCGCCGCCGTCGTCATCGGCGTGGCCGGCGTCCTCACCAACACGGGCGCCTCCCACACGGCCGGCGACTTCTCCGTCTTCGGCTACCACGTGACCGGCTCCACCGGCACCCTCTTCCTCTACGGCATCGCGATCGGCGCCATTGCCGTCCTCGGCCTGGGGATGCTGCTCGTCGGCGCCCGCCGCGCCTCACGCCTGCACCAGGACGCACGCGGTGGCCTCAAGGAGTCCCGCCGCCAGACGGCCGCCGCCCGCGAGGAGCGCGACGCGCTTGCCGAGCGGCGCGACGAAGCCCAGGCCCAGGCCGCGGACGCCCGCGTCGACGCCGCCAACGCACGCGCCGACGCCGCCGAAGCCCGAGCCCGCGCTGCCGCCGCGGACACCGCCACTGCGAACCCGGCTGCCGCCGACTCGCAGGGCGGCGCTACCGCCTCGCGGTCCCAGGCACCCAAAGACGCACCGGACGACGTGCCGCCCGACGCCGAGTTCGGCAGCCACCGCCACGGCCTCCACCGCTGGCACCGCATCCCGGCGCGCCACGGACCCGATGACCCAAGCCGTGGAATCTGACAGACCCCGGCCGGGCGGGTGCCTCCTTCCGCCCCTGAGCAGCCCGCCGCGGGTGGGTGCCGGGTACGCTGACCGGCTCAGTCCGAGCCGCGCGGCCGCACAGGTGGGGTCAGCCTGTTCTCCATGGGAACTCTCACCGCGCGAATCGGCGCCGCCTGGTCGGACGGCGGCGACGGCATCGGCACCCGGACCCTGAAGGCACTGGACGCCGTGGCCGGGGCCGCCGAGCTCGACGCGGTCACCGGGCCGCTGAGGAACGCCGTGCGGGGCCTGCCGCTGGGCCGGCTGCGAGGAGTGCTGCACGGCCGGCCCATCGGGCACCCTTTGCACCCCGCCCTCGTCCAACTACCGCTGGGGGCCTGGCTGTCCGCAGCCGTCCTCGACCTCGTCCCCGGCAGCGAGCGCGCCGCACGCCTCCTCGTCGCGGTCGGCGTCGTCACCGCGGCCCCGGCGGCACTGGCCGGGTGGGTCGACTGGGCCGAGCAGCACGACCAGCAGATGCGCACCGGCCTGCTGCACGCCGCGTCGATCGCGGCCGGAGTGGGCCTGTACGGCGCGTCGTGGGCGGCCCGTTCGCGTGGCCGCGACGGCCTGGGACGCATCCTCGGGTTCGCCGGACTGACTGCGGTCGGCGCCGGGGCGGCGGTGGGCGGCCACCTTGCCCACCGCCAGGCTGCCGGTGCTAACAAGGCGGAACCCGTTCTGCACCTGGTCGAGCCCGGTTGGCACACCCTCGGGCGGACCGAGGAGTTCACCATCGACCAGGCCATGCGCCGGGCGGTCGGTGAGGTGCCCGTGCTGGTGGTGCGGGAATCCGAGAACGTGTTCCATGTTCTGGCCGACCAGTGCAGTCACGCCGCCGGGCCCCTCTCCGGCGGCAAGGTCACCGACGGCTGTGTGACCTGCCCCTGGCACGGGAGCGTCTTCCGGCTGTCGGACGGCTGGAACATCGACGGGCCGGCCACCGCCCCCCAGCCGCGCTTCATCACCCGCACGGACGCCCACAGCAACCTACAAGTACGCCTGCCGGAAGCGGGCAGGCCTGCGAAGCAGGTCGCGGGCAGGCAGCGGATGGGTCCGTGAGCGCTGCCGGGGGCGCTTGGGCGGGCCCGGCTGGCCGAGCCCGCCCAGGGGATTGAGTGCGTTCAGTAGTAGTGGCGGCGGCCGCCGACCTCGTGGCCGACTGCACCCATGATCCACAGGATGAGGCCGATCACGACCAGGGCGATGCCGATGGTCCACAGGATGGAAATGCTGGCGAGGAATCCGATCACGAGGAGAATGACTCCGAGGATGATCACGGTGACCTCCGTATGTGCGGTCCCCCCATTGGTGTGTTCCGCCGGTCGTGCGGAAGTGACGCTTATTCGTCCCTTCTCGCCCTTTGCGGATTGATGCCAATTCTGAATGCGGGAGCCGGTCTCTCCGTGCGTCCGCGTCAGGCGCCAAGATCCGCTAAGGGCGTGGGGTGAGGGTGGTGGTGAGGCCGTCGAGGAGGATGTCGAGGCCGCGTTCGAGTTCGGCGGCGCCGTCGTAGGTGGCGAGGGTGGAGGCGAGGCTGCGCAAGAGGGGGAATTCGCCGATCGGCAGCCTGTGCAGGCCCAGGCGGAGTAGGTCGTCGGTCTCGTCGGGGTTGTCGACGAGTTCCTGGAGTTCGTTGAGTACATGCCCGTGCAGGAGCCCGAAGAGGGCGCGGTAGATGTGCAGGGCGTCGGCGCCGCTGAAGCCGGCGCGGGTGAGGAGGGTGAGGACGGCTTCGAGCGGGCGCAGGGTGCCTCTGGGGCGCAGTGCGAGGGGTGTGGCGAGGGGGCGGGTGACCAGGAGCGGCACCACGTTGGGGTGGGCGAGCGCGAGTCGGCGGTAGTCGCGGGCGACGGTACGCAGCTGGGCGGCCCAGTCGGGGTCGGCGGAGTCGACGGTGAGGCGGCTGAGGACGGTCTCGGCGATGCCGTCGAGAAGGGCGGCCTTGTTGGCCGCGTAGCGGTAGAGGCTCATCGGGTCGTGCTCCAGTGCGCGGGCCAGGCGGCGCATGGACAGCTTCTCGATGCCCTCGCGGTCGATGATCTCCAGAGCGCAGGCGAGCATCCGCGTGCGGCTGAGCTTCCCGTTCGCGGGCTGCTTGGGTTCCTGGACGGCCTGGTCGGCCGGGGGCTGGACCATGGCCGTCCCTCCTGTCGCTCGTGGTCACTGCTTACGAACATAAAGTTCGTAGACCTACAGTGTAGAAATAAGTCTACATCGGGAGTTGACTGTAGGCATACGACGTAGACAGGTGTACGGCGTAGATCCTTGGGAGCGCGTCATGATCCTTGTCCTTCTCGGACTTCTTGTCCTGGTGGTGGCGGCTGTCGTCGCGGTCGCGGGAATCGTCACCAATACGGGTGCGGCGCACGAGCTCACGAACGCGTTCTCGGTGTTCGGGCACCACGTGACCGGCTCCACCGGCGCGCTCTTCCTCTTCGGCATCGTCGTCGGGGCAGTGGGCATGCTGGGACTCGGGCTGCTGCTGACCGGGGCGCGCCGCGCCTCGCGTCGTGGCAGGGACGCGCGTCACGGACTGCGGGACTCCCGCCGTGAGACGGCGGCTGTCGCCGAGCGCCGGGACGACCTGGCCGAGCAGCGCGACAGCGCCCGCGAACAGGCCGCATCCGCGGCCCGTGACCGCGACGACCTCGCCGGCGAACGTGACGACCTCGCCGCGCAGCGCGACGAGGTGGCCCGACAGCGTGACGAGCTGATGCGCGGCCAGGGCGGCGCGCACGAGCAGACGGCCGGCACCCGCACCGGCCCGCTGCCCCCCAAGGACGACCGGGACCCGCTCCGCGGCGATGAGCCGGATCCGGACGGGCCCCGCGGATCGCATCCATCCGGGTACTACTCCGGCTCCCGCTGAGGAGCGGTCACCGCCACTGCGTCACGACTCACTGAAAAGGAGACCAGTCATGGGTATCGGCAAGAAAGCCGCCCACAAGGCGGAGGAAGCCAAGGGCACGGTGAAGAAGACTGTCGGCGCGGCCACCGGCAACCGCAGCCTGGAAGCGGAGGGACGCGCCGACCAGCGGAAGGGCGACGCCAAGCAGGCCGGCGCGAAGGTGAAGGACGCCTTCAAGCACTGACCGTTCGTCCCGCCCCCGCACCCGGCCGGGCGGTATCACCGCCCGGCTCCCGCACCCGCCGTCCAAGCTGCCCTCGGGGCTCACCTGCCCCGATCGCCCGTTCGGAGAGTTCCGCCGACGTGTGAACCGGGTCGTCCTGCGGCGGCTGGCACAACCCCTAGGAGCGCCGACGGACGCTGCCGCCCGCTGTCCCTGCTCCTCACCGCTGGACAGCGTGGCGGCAGCCCGCAGTTCGAGCCAGTTCTGGAGAAGATCCGCGTTCCCCGCCTCGGACCGGGAAGGCCCCGCAAGAGGCCCGACAGCGTCGCCGCGGATAAGGCCTACAGCAACCGCCCCTGCCGCGAGTACCTGCGACGTCGCGGCATCCCGCACACGATCCCGGAGAAGGCCGACAGCCAGGCCACCCGCCTGCGCAAAGGGTCACGCGGCGGGCGACCACCCGGCTTCGACGAGGACCGCTACAAGAAGCGCAACACTGTCGAACGGGCCATCAACAAGCTCAAGAACTCCCGCGCCGTCGCGACGCGCTACGACAAGCGCGGCTACGTCTTCCTCGGCACTGTCACCGCGGCTGCCCTCGTCATCTGGCTCCGCACAAGATGACCCCTGGACGGGATCGTCGTCAGCGACCGGAGTGACGCTCTGGACGGCCGGCAAGCCAGGTGGCGATGCGATGACTCACCTCACGATCGGCATAGCGACTGTCGCGATGGGCCATCCACTCAAGGTGTCGCAGGATGTTCTCCGAGCGGTTCGGGCGGCCCACTGCGTGCACGTCGACGCCAGTTTCGCCTGTCGAAGCACAGACGTACACACTGCCGTCCAGGGCCATCATGCCGAAGCCCGGGTGACCTGAGTGCATGCCGAGGAACGCCGATGCAGCACCTCGGCCCATGATGTCCCAGCGTTCCAGGAGCCGGACGCGAGTCCAGAGCACCGGTGCGTGGTAGCCGTTAAGGCGCTGCACGGCGGCGCGGTGCGATCGGGTGCCCAGTGGAAGCTGCACGAGGAACTCGCGCTGATCATCGAACAGGCCCGAGGAGACAGCAAGGCCGTACCAGTCCGCATTGAGCCGCTCGACAAGGTGCGGGGTGTCGTACCGATGGGAGAAGCCGTCGATCGCATCTTCGGCGCCCCATCCAAGGACGAAGGGCATCGTGCCCTCCGGTACGGCATTGGGTACGACCTCTAGACCAGCACGCCGTAGCGGCTGGTGCACCTTGCGTTCGCGTTCCTTGATGCCCATCGGCCGAAGTTCTACCAGGCCGACACCCCCTTGGCCCTCCGATTTTCCGCCTTTACGTGATCGGCCGGACAGCTCCTAGTCGGTTGCGGGCTCAACCAGGGGGCGGACCCGCTTTACGGACATCAGCCTGAACGGCCCCGTTACTATCCGTGGGTGCTGCGCCTGGCCGTGGTTGGCGTCGGTCACCACTGGGCGATGAGTGGCGTCTCCGGTTCGTACTGCCGCCACGCTTTGGTGAGGCGGACGAGGCGGGCGGGGGCGGCAATGCCGCGCACGGCCGCGACCTTGTCTTCGGTGACCTCGAACGCCACGGCGCCCAGGACCTGATCGCCGAGGACGAAGAGGATCGCAGGGGCCCCGTTGACGAGCGCGTAGTGGATGGCGGGCGCGCCGCCGGCGAGCCGTCGTTTTGCGGGGGTGGGCTTGAAGCCGCCCCGCATGACGGCGGCAACGCGCTGCGGAGTGTCGTACCGCAGCAGCTTCTCGGCCAGGCCGGCGCCGTCGGAGAGCGCGATCACGTCGTCGGTGAGCAGCGCCACCAGCCGCTCGGTGCGGCCTGAGGTGGCAGCGGTCAGGAACTCCGCCACGATTCTGCGGGCCGACGCAGGGTCGACTTCGCCGCTGCTGCGGCGGCGCGTGACGGTGACGCGGGTCCGGGCGCGGTGGAGGTGCTGCTGGCTCGCGGACTCGGTGGTGTCGAGGATCTCGGCGATCTCGGCGTGGCCGTAGGAGAAGGCCTCGCGCAGGATGTAGACGGCCCGCTCAACGGGTGACAGGCGCTCCATGACGGTCAGTATGGCCAGAGAGACCAATTCGCGCTGCTCGAAGGTGTCGGCTGGGCCGAGCATCGGGTCACCGTCGAGGAGCAGTTCGGGGAACCAGGCCCCGGCGGTGCGTTCGCGGCGGGCCTGTGCCGAGCGGAGCCGGTCGAGGCACAGGTTGGTGACGACCTTGGTCAGCCATGCCTCCGGCACCTTGATCTGCCGCCGGTCGGCGGCCTGCCAGTGCAAGAACGCGTCCTGCACGGCGTCCTGGGCGTCGGCGGCGGAGCCCAGCAGGCGGTACGCCAGCGAGGCCAGCCGGTTCCGGCTGGCCTCGAACCGACTGGTGTCGAAGCGATCAACGCCCATGCTGTCCATGCGGGCCACCCTAGGCGGCTACGCGACCGCCTTCTCGGCGGGAGCATCCGGCGCGTACGGGACCGCGTTCTCGGCGGATGCGTCGGGTGCGGCGGCCAGGTGGCGCTTGCGCGTGGGCATGCAGAAGGTCGGGTGCGAGTTGGTCCACAGCGACATCTTGAGGATGCCCGCCTTGATCCGCGCGGCCTTCCGGCCGCCCATGTACTTCGGCTTTGCCTGCGCTTCGTGGTCGATCATCTGCAAGATCCCGTCCTGACGGCCGAGGCTGATGTGGTTGCCCCGGTAGTCCAGCTTGACGTGTCCGATCTTGCTGCCGGTCAAGCGTCCCACGATGGCCTTCATGGCCTGCATCCCGGTGTAGCCGGCCGAGGCGCAGGACATCGGCAGCGGCCGGCCGTTCTCTCCGACCGTGAAGACGCTGTCGCCGGCGGCGTAGACGTTCGGGTGCGAGAGCGATCGCATGGTGCGGTCGACGATGATCCGACCGCTCTCGGTGACCTTCAACCCGGCGGCGGCGGCGATGGGGTTGACCGCGAATCCGGCCGTCCACACGATCGCGTCGGACGCCAGGGCGGTGCCGTCGGCGCACAGCACCCGCGTCGCTTCGACGGCTTCGACGCTGGTGTGCTCCAGGACGGTGATGCCCAGCCGGTCGCAGGCCTGGCGCAGGTGGCTGCGGGCGCCGGCGGAGAGCGGGGCGCCCAGCTCGCCGCGGGCGACCAGCGTCACCGACAGGCCGGGCCGGGATTCGGCGATCTCGGTGGCGGTCTCGATGCCAGTCAACCCGTCGCCGACGACCAGCACGTTCCCGCCTTCCCGCAGGCCGTCAAGGCGCTCGCGCAGGCGCAACGCCGAGGGCCGGGCGGCGACATCGAAGGCGTGCTCGGCGACGCCGGGGACGCCGCGGTCGTCACCGTGGCTGCCGAGCGCGTAGAGGAGCGTGTCGTAGCCGAGCTCGTCGGCACCTCGGTCGGCGTCGGTCACGGCGACGACCTGGCGCTCGGGGTCGAGGGCGGTGACCCGGGCCAGGCGCAGCCGTATCCCGGTGCCCGCGAAGATGTCGGCGAGCTTCTGAGTCTCGATCTCCTGGCCGGCTGCGACCTGGTGCAGCCGCAGGCGCTCGACGAAGTCAGGCACGGCGTTGACCACGGTGATCTCGGTGTCAGCCGGGGACAGCCGACGGGCCAGGTTCCCAGCCACGTAGGTCCCGGCATAGCCGGCGCCGAGGACGACGATGCGGTGCTTCATGTGATGCTCCTGTCGGTTCGCTTGGCTCTCGGTGACTTGAGCGGAACAGCGCCCCGGTTCCTGACAGGAACTTGATGTGGCCTGGGTCACAGAGCGGCAGGAGCGCCGCCAGCGGTGCTCGCGACGCCGAGGCGGCGCCAGGAGCCGCGGTGGCTACTTTGCATCGTCGGATAGGAGTCCGGGGCCTGTACGCGGTGGGAACAAGAGCGGGTCTGGGGAACGGTCTGAGCGCGGGTGGGGAAATTCAGAGAGCCTCATCACCGGCCCTGGGTACCTTGGAGAATAGGGTAATAACCGCAGCTCAAAGCATTGGTGAAGCCGCTTCGGGCACCTTGATGTCCCGCTCGGCAGTCCGGCCGGTCCGCCCGCTCGCCTGGCCCGCCACCGTCGCGGGCCTGGCCCTTCAACCACAAGCACTTATCCTGCGAAGATCACCGACAGCGTCCGGAGGTTGGGCCAGAACGCGAATCCCGGCGTCACGGCCTGGGGCAGTCGTACTGAGGGCGGGTGAGACGCCAGATCTGATGCTCGCCGCTCTGGGCGGGAGCGCGGATCTCCGCCGGTCGCCGGAGGTGTTCGGTGAAGCCGAGGCGGGCGGGGACGGCGCCGCTGGCGCGGTTGGCCGTGTCGTGGGCGATCTCGACGTAGTCGGTGCCGGGGAGGAGGAACGCCTGCTCGACCAGGGCCTGGGCGCTGCGGGTGACCACCCCGCGGCCGGTGGCGGCGGGGTGCAGCCAGTAGCCGATCTCGCGACCGTTGTCCGGGGCGCCGTCGCGGCGGAACAGCCCGCAGGAACCGACGATCGCTCCGTGCAGCACGATCGCGTAGCTGAACTCCTGGCCGCTCGCCCAGCGCTCCGGGCGGCTGGCCAGGAACTCGGTTGTCTTGGCCCGGCTGTGCTCGGAGACCCAGGGCAGCCACGGGCGCAGGTGCTCCAAGGACGCCTCGATGACCATGAAGTACTCCTGAAGGTCCGCCTCGCCGTTGAAGCGGCGCAGTGTCAGGTCGTCCAGTTCGATGGTCTGCCAGGGAAGCTCCATGGTAGGAGGATCGCGTGCGGTCATGTCGTCGGCAACGGGTTTCGAAGCCGGTCCTCCCGCCCCGGTTCGCCGGCCCCGGGCTGCTGCTGCGCCGTGCCGGTGTCGAGTGGCCGTCCCCTCCTGCCGCCCGTCGCCCACCGGTGCGGCCGCCAGGCCGGCACCCCACCGCGGCCGCCAGGCCGCCCGTTTGGGAGGACCAGGGGTGGTGTCCGGCTGCGCCCCGCCCCGCTCCTGCTGCTGTTCCCGGCTGCCCTCAGCCTGCTGCCGCCGCCCTCGCTCGCCAGGGCGTTCTGCTCGCCCGGGTGTCGGTCGCGGTTCCGTTGGTGGTTTCGTCAGGTGGTGGAGTGTGACGGAATTGTGCGGGGGCTGGCGGGCTGTCCGACTCCGGTGTGGGTGTCCGTTCCGCCGCCCGTCGGGCTGCCCTGGGTTCCGCCGTCGTGACCTCGTGGCGCTCCGGGCGTCGAATTCGGCTTCTGTTAGACCAATTCTGGCGGATGTCCGGGGTTCGGTTCGGTCGTCCGGGGTTCTGCGGGGTGCTGCGCTGTCGGTGACTGCGGGTGGCTGTCCTCTCGGTCGGCCGGGGTTCTGCGGGCGCTCCGGCGGCCGGCGGTCTCTCCGGGGTGTTCTGCGAGGTGATGACTGGTCAGGATTGCCTTTCTTTCCGCGTCGGATTGCCTTGGGATTCGGCGTGTGTTCCGCCGGCCGGGGCCGTTTCGGCGCGTCCGGAATTCGGCCGGGAGTTGGCCCGGATGGTGCGGGGGAACCTTCGCTGCCCCGCCTGCCGGGTGTTGCCGGGTCGCCCGTCGCCCGTCGCCCGTCCCCGCCCCGGCCCCCGTGCGTTGTCCGGTCCGCTGCTGGCCGCCCCCGTCCGTCCGGTTCGCGGGCTGCGCCCGGCGAGGCCGGGATCTTGTGGAGGTGCTTGCGAGGTTGTCCCCGGGGCGTTCGGGGGGTGGTACTCAACTGCTGGGGTGCCGGGGGTGTCGGGCGGGCATCGGTGGGGGAGCGGCCGCTGGGCCCGTGGCTGGTGAAGGGTGGGGGCGGACGTGGTCAGACGCATCGTCGGTGTCGTGCTGGGGCTGGTGTTGGCCGGGATCGCCACGTTGTTGATGGTCCAGGTCGCTCATCATCGCTATGTCTGGGCCTACTTCATCGCCATGCCGCTGTACCTGGCGGCGGTGTTCTGCGCGGGCGCACGCGAGGGCGCGGCTTCTTCTTCCCCATGCTCTCCAGGATGAACATCATCCTTACCAGGGCCGAAGCCCATGATCAGGGGTGTCCGTCAAAGCGAATCAAGCCCACCAACCGAAGTGGACACTTCCCCTCGGGCCACAGTTCGTGCGGCGCCTGCCGCAACCGTGCGCCCTTGACGGCCTGTCAACCGCGCGGGACGGTGGCTCGCAAGTGACCGCAACTGGTTTGGTACAGGAGGGTGTCGTGGGGCTAGATTTCGTAGGGATCGACCCGGAGACGGGTAAGGAGGGTTCGCCGACGGTTTGGCTGGACCGCTCCAACCGCAGGATCGTGTTCCAGGGCGTGAGGGCCGAGGAAGACCTGGAGGCCGAGATCGGCGGGCGGAGCTGGGCACCGGACCACGAGGCCGGCATCCCGGGCCACGAGGCCGTGGTCTGGATTCCCACCCGGATGATCCCGATCCTGCGAAAGGCATGCGATGACGCAGAGCGAGATGAGCTTCTCTGACCTACTGGCCACTGCCCGATACTCGGCAGTCCACCTGGAGATGCGCGACAGCTACCACGTCCCCGATGAGGCCGAGGCCGTCGAGCGGTTCCGTCGAAGCGGCGAGTCCGACCTCGACCCGGAGTCGGAGTACTGGCAGGACTGGACGGCCATGCTCCGCGAAGCGAACGCGCGGGGGGTCCTCATCCGCCGGGCCCGGATCGTCTCCGAACCGGTCAGCGAGTACACGCGATACCTGCACGCCATGACCCCGGTCAACATCACGGCCGGCGAACGGGTCCGCTGGCTGGCGCGCCGCAATACCTACGACCTGGCACTGCCCGGCACCGACTTCTGGCTGTTCGACGACCACGGCGTGCGCTTCAACCACTTCACCGGGGACGGCGACTGGGCCGAACCGCGCACCTCCTACACCGAGGACCCCGCCGTGACGAAGCTCTGCGCCACCGCGTTCGAAGCAGTGTGGGAGCGGGCCGTCCCGCACGACCGGTACACCGTCTAGCCCCGCCCACACCGAGCAGCCAGCTCATGCCCGCCTCCCCCTCCTCAAGCGCCCAGGCAGCCCGCGCCGCACTCGCCACCCGCCTGCGCGAGCTGATGCTGGACGCCGGGATCGACGGCAAGGACCTGTCCGCCCGGTGCGGCTGGCACCCCTCCAAGACCTCCCGCATCCTCAGTGGGAAGTCGGCGCCCTCCGAGAGCGACCTGCGCACCTGGTGCACCGCGTGCGGCGCTGCCGGCCAGGCCGCCGACCTCATCGCCTCGCTGCGCACCGTGGAACTGATGTACCTGGAGTGGCGCCGCGTCCACCGCGCCGGCATGCGCCAGGTGCAGCAGGAGTCACTGACCCTCCACCAGGAGACCTCGGTGTGCCGGGCCTACGTCTCCAACGTCGTCCCGGGCTTCCTCCAGACCACCGCCTACGCCACCGCCCTCATGCGCTCCATCACCGAGTTCCAGGGCACCCCCGACGACGTCGCCGACGCCGTCACCGCCCGCACCGAACGCGGCCGGCTGCTCCACGACGGCCGCCACCGGTTCGTCGTCCTCATCGAGGAGACGGTGCTGCGCTACCGGATCGGCGACGCCGCGACGACGGCCGGCCAGCTCGGCCACCTCCTGGCCGTGATGCCGCTGCCCTCCGTCTCCCTCGGGATCATCCCCTTCACGGCGCGGCGCACCGTATGGCCGCTGGAGGCGTTCTACCTCTTCGACAACGGGCAGGCCTCGGTGGAGACGCTGACCGCCGAGGTCACCGTGACCCAGCCCCGCGAACTCGCCGACTACCACCGCGCCTTCGCCGGGCTGGCGAAGATGGCCGTCCACGGCGGCGCGGCCCGCGCCTTGGTCACCGCCGCGATCGACGCCCTCGGGTGAATCCCCGCAATCGGAAGCAATCGCGTTGAAGCCGCACCGTCCCACTCCCTACCGTCGAACCGTCGCCCGCAGTGACGGACCGGACACCCGGCCCCGTCGGCGTGCAGGGCGAGTTGGGGCCGCTGCGCGGGCCCGCCCCCGTCGGGTCCGCGCAGCTGTCACCCGCCGACCAGAGAGCGGAGTCCGCCGTGACCACGCACCCCATGACCCGCCCGCCGGCCGAGGCCCGGGCAGCGGCGGCACGGGCGGGTGCGAGGCGCACGGTGGCGACCGTCGAGACCCGGACACCGCGACCGGCGGTGGACACCGTCAGGGTGCTGCTGCCGTATCAGCCGCAGTCCGCCGCAGCCGCCCGCCGCCTGGTCCGCATCGCCCTGCTCGGGTGGGAGCTCGGGGACCTGGTCGAGGCCGGCGAACTCATCGTCAGCGAGCTGGCCGGCAACGCCGCGAAGACCGGCTGCCAGCGGGAGATGGCCGTCACCGTCGAGCAGATCACCGCCAGGTGTGTGCGGATCAGCGTCCGGGACGGCTCCCGCGTCCTGCCCTGCCTGATCGACGCGGGCACCGCCGCCGAGTCGGGCCGCGGACTGGCCCTGGTCCACCACCTCACGGGCGGCCAGTGGGGTGCCACCGCCGAGCCCGACGGCAAGACCGTCCACGCCGACCTGCGCGCACGTTCCCCCGGCCCCGCCCTGGTCTGACCCGCACTCGGGTGCGCCGGGTCGGCCCTCTACTCCTCCCGGCCGTGGGAGGGCAGCATCAACGTCGACGACAAGGAGCCCGTCATGGAGATCGGCCAGGCCCGCAGCGGCGCATCGAGGGGCGGTGAGGGGGACAACCTCCCCGGCACCCCGTGGACACCGCCCCAGGACCCGCCCTCGCCCGACGGCGGCCCGCCGCCCGGAGACGGGGGACACCGCAAGTGACGCTCGCACCCGAGAGCGAGGACCGCCCCGCCCCGGGGCGGTCCTTCCCCGTCGCCGACGCGTGGGCGCCGGCCTTCGACGCAGTCCCGCGCCGCCTGTTCCTGCCCGACCTGGTGTGGGCGCACGACATGGCCACCGGGACGAGCCGGCCCGTCGACCGGGCCGAGGACGAGGCCGCCTGGCTGGCGGCCGCCGAAGCGGACGGCCCGATCGTCACCCAGTGGGACGACGGCGAGCACCAGGGAACCGAGCCCGGCACCGTGCCCACCAGCTCGGCCTCGCAGCCCTCGCTGGTCGCCTCGATGCTGGCCGACCTGCAGGTAGAGCCGGGTATGCGAGTGCTGGAGCAGGGCACCGGCAGCGGCTGGAACGCCGCCCTGCTGAGCCACCGCCTCGGCGACACCAACGTCACCACCATCGAGATCGACCCGGCCGTGTCCACCCGCGCCCGCACCGCCCTGGCTGCCGCCGGCTACCGCCCGCACGTCGTCTGCGGGGACGGCGCGCTCGGCCACCGGGACGGTGCGCCGTACGACCGGATCACCGCGACCTACGGGCTGCGCGCCGTCCCGCGGGCCTGGATCGAGCAGACCCGCCCGGGCGCTCTGATCCTGGCGCCGTTCGGCACCCACTACTCCAACGCCGACGCCCTGGTCCGCCTCACCGTCCACGGTGACGGCACCGCCTCCGGCCCGTTCCTCCAGCCGGTGGAGTTCATGAAGATGCGCTCCCAACGCCTCATCTGGCCGAAGAACCCCTCTGACGGCGGCACCGTCGCCGAACACACCACCACCGCGACACTGCCCGGTCACGGCAAGTTCGATCCGTTCCCGTTGGCCGCCGGCCTGCGCCTGCGCGACGTCGTCCATGCCATCCAGCCCCACGGTGACGGCGCCCGCACCCTGTGGCTCTACTCCCTCACCACCCCGGCCTGGGCCGCCGGAACCTTCCGCGACGGCGAGAGCGCCCACCAGGTCCGCCAGTACGGCGGCCGCCGCCTCTGGGACGACTTCGAGCACGCCCTCGCCTGGTGGCACGACGAAGGCGAGCCCGCTGTCGACCGGCTCGGCCTCACCGTCACCGTCGACGGTTGGCACGCCTGGCTCGACGTACCGGACCAGGTGATCTGAGTCCGGCCGCCCCCGGCCGTCAACGCCGCCGCCTGCGACCCCGGCTCGCTGACGTCGGTGGGCGTCCCCGAGTGCGAGCGGATGACGGTATGCCAGGTCTGCCCGCTTGATGCGGGGTCAGACGGATCGGTGGGCAGCGTCCCGCGTCCTGGACGGTCCCCCTGAACCGTCCAGGACCAGCCCGTTGTTCAGACCCGGCCGACGCAGGCATGTGAGCCCGGCGGCCGGGGATACACCTTGGCGTGCCGGGCGGCCGGCCCGGGGGCAGAGATCATGGTCGGCCCCCGGCCGGACGGCCCCGCGCCAACTTCCGCCCGCCGGACGGCGTGGCTCAGGACCTCCACCTCCTGGACTTCCTCCACCGCCCTCAGCAGCACACCACCACGGAGCTCGCCGCCACGACCGTCCACAAAGGCTTCGCCCACGGGCTGCCCCCGCACTGACCGCCGCCCCGGGCGGGTGGGCCGGAGCGTGTCGCTCGCGCAGGTGGGACCCACCGACCACCCGGCACCCGAGACCGCCTGTCGGAAGCGGTCAGCAGGCCTTTCGCGCGAGGGCCTCGCATGCCTCTCTCGTCATCGTGCCCCGGTCAGTTAGGACGATGTCACGGCGTGAAGCCGCCGGCCCGGGCCGGCCTGCCCGTCACCATCCGGGCATCCGTCTCGACGACCTGCTCCCTCACAGCGGGCACAGACCCCATCCGGCCGCACAACGGCCCGCCTCACCGCCGCCGGTGCTCATCGGATGTTGTCTTTGGGGCAGACCTCGGCGAGGAGGTCGAGCAGGTACGTCGTGATCGGACCGGTCGGCCCGGCAAAGACGGGGCCGACGAGGACCACGTGGAGACGGCCGCTAGTTCGCGCCGTTGCTGTTCAAGGCCGTGAGCACGTGATCCAACTCATTCGGCATCACAGCAACGAGCAGTGGCCCTTCGGGAGAGGTGCACTCGACGATTCTGGATCCACCGTTGATCCTCACCGCTTCGCGGGGCGACGGTGAACGTACGCTGACCTGCCGCAACCCTTCCGGAAGGGACACTGCCCTACCGGCCTTGGTCCGGGGCTCCCAGGCCATTGTGCCGGGGCCTATCAACAGTCGGCCACGAAGCCACCGCCTTTCAAGCGAAGGATGCCGGAGCAGGCAGGGAACCTTGATCACATTTCCCTGAGCGGTGCTGTCAGTACGTTGCTCCGCTTTACGGCGGAGCAGCCACGCCGTCAGTCCTGCCGCTGCTATGGCACCCACTAGTTCGATCACTGGAGCATTTAAGCAGCGCTGGACCTGCGGCCCAACTCTTCGAACGCTCGTCGTCACCATCCTGGGCTGCCGGGCCGAGCGTGGTGGTCGCCGTTGGCTGCTGCGCAGCCGTGAGATGCGCGCAGCGGGGCAGTGAAGTGGTCGGGGCGGGCAGGGTGTTCGGCATGTCTGAGCGTCGCAACCGTCGTCGTAGCCCTGCCCGGCCGGTGCCGGGTCCTTCGCGGGCTGCTGCCGCGTCGCCGGCAGCAAAAGGCACCGCAGCGCCCGCGACACGCCGCCCAGGCCCGTGTCGGGCACCCCGAGCGGCTAACGGTCCCCTCGGCCTGCGGGAGCCCGCGAGCAGCTGGCGGACGCGCGGCGTGACGGTGGGGCGGTCCGGTCATTGGACGGGTGTACGCCCACCGCGGTGCACACTCATAGCCGTCCTGCGGACGCCGATATCCCCCGGTCGGTGGTCTGCAGCACGGTGCCCCCTCGACTCCCGTTGGACGTCCAGGCGGTTCACGGGGATGCCGGGCGGGATGTCGATGTAGGCGCGGCAGGTCCATCTCCTCGGGGGTCAGGTCGGTGTCGGACATCGCGTTCTCCGTGGGGTGCGTTCGTTGTTCAGGGGTTGGGGTTGTGCCCGGTCAGCCAGAACGGGGGGATTAGCGCGTTGCGGGTGCCGTCCTCGTCGGGCCTCCAGTTGTCGATCACGGCTTCTTGGAACCAGTCGTCCTGGAGATTTGCGTGATCACAGACGTAGCACCGGGCGCCCACGTTGGTGGGAGCTACGCAAATTCCGTCGCCGCCCTCCGTGCCGCCCGCGCTCTCGTTTTGGCTGTGAGTCCCCCCGAGCGCGGCCCACGGCCGCTCCGCCGCCGCTGCGGCCCGGGCAGCCAGCCCCGGCCGAAGCCCCGTCCACCGACAGCAGGCTGCGTTCAAAAAGGGAAGCGGGCGCCGTCACCCAGGCCAAGTTGCCACCGACTCTGCGGCCGTGGCTGCCCAGGAAGCCGAACTGTGCGTCGCCGCCCGCCAGCAGTACGTCAACCAGCAGGCCAAGCAGAAGATGGCAGCGAGCAGCTGATACGGCGGACAGTGCGCCGGACCGCCTTCAGGGGCGGTGTGAAACCGGCCACGGACAGACCGGGAGAGCAAGGCTGGTGGTCAGGGCGGACCGGGCGGGACAACGTGAGCGATGTGCCGAGCGGGGCCCTGGCGGCCGGGAAGCCGGTGCCGGTGTGCGTGCGGCCGGGCTGCGGGAAGCCGGTGCAGGTCGCCGAGTCGGGCCGGGGACGGCCCACCCTCTACTGCTCCCGCTCCTGCAAGTCGAAGGCGGCCCGGGCCAAGGCCGCCCAGGCGGCCGACGGCGGGACCGCCCCGGTCTGCGCCCGCACCGCCCCGGCCGGTCCCACACCGATGCTGGGTCACGTCACCGAGCTGGAGAGCGCCACCAGAGCGTTCCTCGCCGCCGTGGCCAGCGACCCGGTGGCCGCCTACGAGGCGTTCTCCGAGCGCTCCCAGCGCCTGGCCGCCCGGCTGCGGGAGGCCGCGGCCGACGCGCGGGACGAGATCCGCTGGCCCGGCCTGGACCCGCACACCCGCGAACTGCGCCGGGCCGGGGAGGAGCTGACAGCCCCTGCCCTCCTCGCCCGCGTCTCCCCCCAGTACAGGGCCGATACGGCCCGGCCCGGAACCGGCCCCGCCACTCACGCGCCCGCCCCCGCCCAGGACCCGGCGGAGGCGTTCGAGACGGCGCGCCGCGCCGCGTGCACCAGCCCAGCGGTCCGGTTCGGCGCACACGACCGCCTCCACGACGGCTTCCACGCGGCCTTCGGCGACGACTGGCTGGTGGCCTCCTGGGACGACCCGCAGGCGCGGGACGTCCACCAGCTGCTCCACCTCGGCCGGCCGGTCGGCTGGACCGCACCGTTGCCGAACGGCCCGTGGGGGAGAGCGGGGCATATCGCGGCTGCGCACCATGACGACCGGGCCGCCGTGATCCTGAATGACCACGCCACCGGAGCCTTCGCCCACCGCACGGTCGGCGAGGCCCTCGAAGCCCTCTACCGCCGCGACACCGAACACCGCTCCCGCGTCCAGGCCAGCTGAGCAGCCCGGCTCCGGGCCCTGCGGCCGATTGGAAGCGGATGGGCCGGGCGTACGACGGCAGGCCCCGGACTTCAGGTCCGGGCCCAGCCACCGGGTCTGGTGCAAGCAGGTGGTGGCCGACAAGGTCGGTGCTCCGCCTGTGGGCAATGGTGTGCGGGAGGAGCGGTCTGATCCTGTCACGCCATGGGAGGGCGGCCGGCATTTGCGGGCGGGCGTGGGGTTCGAGGAAGAGGTCGCCTCGCTGCGCCGGGCAGGGCCATCACTGCCCGCGCCACCGCAGCCAGCTGACCTGCCGTTGCCCAACCGGCGGTTCGCTCGTTGGACCCGCCGAGCGTCCCGACCAGGGCGAGCGGCTGCGCCTGTTCCCCACCGCTCGGCACGTACACCCCCACGGCTCGGGTGTCGCACGGTGAAGCCTTTGGCGGCCAGGCCCTGCGTCCTGACAGGTAAATCAGAGGCAAACTGTCACGGCGCGGCAGCACAATCGGACCATGGCCTCCCTCAGATCGCGCCGCCTCGAGGAAGTGTTTGGCACCACCGTGAACGCCCTCGAACACGAGCACATCAAATCCCTCGTCACCAACGCCGTCCGCGAGCAGAGCGACCTCGACTTCAAGCTGACGCTGTACGAACGCAACGACAAGGGCAAGTACGCACTCGCCGGCGACGTCGCTGCCATGGCCAACACTGCAGGAGGCGTCATCCTGCTCGGCGTCGGCGAGGACGACCACGGCGCAGCAGGCACCGTGCCCGGAGTGGACATCGGTGACGAGGAGATCCGCCGTATCCACAGCGTCGTCGCGGGCAACGTCTTCCCACTTCCGGCCCTCGAGGTCCGCCCGATCAAGGACCCCGACCAGCCGGAAGGCCACGGACTCCTGGCTATCATTGTGCCCCGAAGCTCCCTGGCCCCGCACGGCGTCCTCGTCAACAGCGGCTTCCGCTACCCCCGACGCAATGGCACCACCACCACGTACCTGTCCGAGTCCGACGTGGCCACCGCCTACCGCGAGCGCTTCGCCGGCCTGCAGAGCCGCGCCGAAGACGCCGAGCACCTGGCCCACCAGCTCATCGATCGTCTCGACGTGACCAGGGACTTGTCCGTCGTGGTCAGCCTGGTGCCGGACCTGCCCGGCATGTTCACTCTCGACTCCGCGGCCCTGTCCGCCTTCCGCCAGGAGACGATCAGCCGCGACCCGCGGATCGTGCCGCGCGGCAGCCACTGGCGCAACGTCGGAGTCGCCGGCCGCCGCCTGACTGCGGACGGCGGCAAGACGGATACCGGCCTCGCCACATGGATGGCCTGCGACCTCCACACCAACGGTTCCGGTGCCTTTGCGCTCGCCCTGACCCACAAGCTTCAGGACATGGAAATCCTGCAGGTCGCCGACGAAGACTTCGTCATGGCCATCTGGAGCGGCCTCGACTTCCTCGTTCGGCACGCCCGCGACCGGGCTGCCACCACCGGCAACGCCAGCGTCTATGTCACCATCACCAGCATCAGCAACAACCGGCGTCCAGCCCAACTCGTCCACTACCGTGGCGGCTACATCGACTCGGTGGTCGACGGCCACACGATCCTCACCACACCCACCGCGTCGGGCATTGTCGACATCGACGGCGTCGCCGAATCCGGCCCCGAGATTATCGCCGCCACCGCCCGCCTGGCCAACGACATCGTCCAGCACTTCGGGCTCCCCGAGAATTACCAGGTCACCACCGGAGGAAGCCTCCGCCGCCGCTACTGGGATCGAGGTCGGCACACGGCACTCGCCAGATGGGCCGAACAGGCCAACGTCGACATCACGGATGACGTGGTCGGCTGACCGCCGAACTGCACCGCGCAGTCCGCGGCTGCGCAGTCGGCCCTCCGGCTGCGCAGCCGCGATGCGCGGTGCAGCAGCTCGCGCAAGGGGAGTGGATCTGCTGGGCAGGAGGTGCGACAGGAATGCGTCACCGCAGGTGGGGGCGGTGCGATGGGGATCGCAGTGCGGGTGCCGCGGGCCTTGGTCGACCCTGGCCGGCAGCGGCTGTTGCGCAGCCGGCGGGGCCGCGGGGATGCGCAACCTGGCCCGCCCACCCCGACGTCCAGGAACTGCAGCACGTGGGCCGCCCGGCCGGCTGGATCGATGAATACGACGTCCAGCGCGGCACCTGGACCGCCCTGATCGACAGCAGCATCGTCGTCGACTCCGCCAGCGGCGAACCCCTCCTGTGCCCCGGCCCCCTCGAAGCACTCGCCCTGCTGCGCCGGGCGCTGGGGGAGAGCCTCACCCGCTGGTAGGCCGAGCACGGTCCGCAGGGTGATCCCGGCCACGGACAAAGCCACCGCTAGGGCTTCTCGGTCTCGTCCTTCAGCTGCAGAATCTCGCCGCAGACGATGTAGGTGTTCAGCGCGCACAGGTTCGCTGTGCGCAGTGCCATGGTGGCGTGGACGCCCTTGTTGGTCAGCTTGCTGACGGCGGTGTACCTGTCGTGGAGTCCCTCGGTGAGGGCGACCGTCATCTCTGCGGTGCTGCTGCTCTGGTTCGCCCGCTTGATGAACTCGAAGAGCCGGTTACGGTAGGAGGGCTGGTCGAGCTTGTTGCCCGTCGCGCTCGGCTCGGCCTGGGCCGGAAGCACGTGGTCGACCACGGACTCGAGGATGCGGCGGCAGGTCGTGATTGCCTGGGCGAGTTCCTCCGTGGCCAGCTTGTCCGGGTCGCTGGCCGCGGCCTCGTTCAGACGCCGGTACACCGCCGTGAACTGCTCGACCAACCCCGGCACGCCGGTGCTCAGGAGCCGGTCCACCTGCGCTTTATAGTTCCCGAAGATGGTGTCGTTGATCGAGCTGTAGTTGAACCGGCGCTCCCACTCACACAGGTGGGTGAACGTGCGGTGCCGCGCCAGCTCGTGGATGGCCCGGAGCATCGCGTCGTTTGTGAAGAGGCTCGGTTCTACCACGGGGCCTTGAAGCTCAGGCTTGACGTAGTCCACCAGAAGCTCGATCCGGTCGAGCGAGTGGCCGGCGATCAGCGCCTCTGGATCCTCCCTGTCCATGGACCGGTCCTTGAGGTACTCGTCCAGCGCCGCCCCGGCCGGCCCATCCGGTGACGCCCACAAGGTGGGGTCCGCCATCAGGCGACGCATCGCCTTGGCGTTCGCTTCTGGGTCACCCCCTGATGGGCGCAGCTCGTAGCCAAGCCGTACTGCGGTCTCCGTGTCGCCGACGAGGCTCGCGATGCGGATCGCCCGACGAACGGAGACGGACAGGGGACGGCCGTCGAACTCGTCCAGTGCAGTGCGCACGAGGGTCAGAATCTGGTCAGCCGTAGTCACCCACAGAATGTAGCGACCGTGGCTGACGCCCGAACGCGAATTTGCGTGAGTAGCCTCTCTGGGCCCCGCTTCGCTTGTAGGTTCGGCATCATGCTCAGCGCCAACTTGCGCCGCGCGTTCTTCCGGCAAGTCCAGGAGGAACGGCCGAGGACATACGACGACGCCCGGAGCGCGATCGTGTCGGAGCAGGCGGACGGACTCTGCCTGATCACCCTGTACGACACTCGCGGTAGGCCTGCGTTGATGGTCGAGTACCGGCTTCGTAAGCGACACGGCAAGGAAGCGGCCGAGCTATGGGACCTGCTCCGAGAGCGGCACCCACAGCGGCTACGCGAGTTGGACCTGCTCTGGGGCAATAGCGCGCTCCAGACCCACTACACCGGCGACATGGACTGGGCGCTGCGAGATCCCCCACCTGCGGTCGAGTATCGGGAGAACCTGGAGTGGAGCCGCCGAAGCGTCGCGCGCCGGACTGCCGCAGACTGGGCAAGGCAGGCAGCCCGGACCTTTGCCTGGGACATTGCGGCACCCTTTGCTGACATGCGGTCCGCTTCCCCAAGGCCGGGAGCGGGTTTGGTCGCCTGGGCTTCGTCACCATCCGACAGCTCCACAGTGGAAGCGTCGCGCAAAACAGCGGCCGACGGACCGCGCCAGCCTGCTCCCCAGAGCCCCAGGCAAGAGGCTGTCGAAGCCCGCCCGGGAGGCACTGGCGGCCGCCCTGCTATCCCCCCTCAGCCACCTGCGGCTTCTGCGTCTGGGGCGCCCACGCTGACGGCGACGATCCAACCTGCGCCCCAGCCAAGGACGTCCTACAACGAAACCGTACGGGGCCTTGACGGTAGAGCCAGCGGCGTTCGCGTCGGTACAGTCACCCGCCAGCAGCGTTCACGAGTTCTGCGCGACCTGGTTATCCAGCGCTCAGGTGGGCGATGTGAAAATCCGGCCTGTCCCTTTCCGGAGTTCGTGGAGACCACCACCAGTGGCGCCCCGGTTCTTGACGTCGATCATGTGCAAGACCTGAAGCTCGGCGGCGAGGACCACCCGGCCAACATGATTGCGCTCTGCCCTAACTGCCACGCCGTCAAGACCCGAGGTGCGCGGTCAGATGACCTTCGACAGGAACTACTCCCCGTGGCCCGAGCTCTACACGCCCAAGCAATGAGTGCCGGCAGCCCAAAACCGGTGGCATAGGGGTCGACGCCGCACGTACTTGTCCCTCCTCAACTTCGCCTACAGCTGCGTCCACCCGCACGCCCGGCCGCCCCGGGCGCCGAGCGGGTGCCAGATCGGTGCGGACGGCCCGAGCCGGACCAGGTCCTCGAGGCGGGCGGCCCCGGCCGGGACGGCGGTCAGCATCTCGGCGACCGCCGGCCTCTCCTCGGCGGCCAGGCGCAGGTCCGCCACCGCCGCGCGCACCCCGGCGGCCGCGGTGCCGGCCAGGACCACCAGGAGCCGGGGGAAGGTGCGCCACTGCCGCTCCCACGCCCTCCCGGCGCCCTGCGGGCCCGCCTGCTCCCACAACGCGGCGCAGGCCGCCAGCTGCGCGGCGGTCTCCTCGGCGCCGACGCTGGGACGGTGCCGCTCGACGAACGCCCGCAGCCGGTGCCGCTCGTCGCCGGTGCCGGCGGTGTAGGCGAGTTCGGCGGCGGGCGCGTACGCCCCCACGTCGGCGGACAGTTGGGGGAAGGGGAGGAAGTCGCGGGGGCCGCACCCGTCGCCGCGCCGGTGGGCGTCGGCGATGGCCTCGAGGTCACGGACGCGCCAGCGGGTGGGGGTGTATCGATGCCGTCCTGGGTGACGGAGGTGGAGTTCGCGCTTCCGGGCGGGCGCGGGAAGGCTTGGTCGGGCGCGGTGTGGGAGGCCCTCGAGATCGGGGTGCCGGGGGCAGGTCGGGTCGGCTCGCAAGTTGACGAATACGGACGCCATCACCAGCGCCTCGTCTTCCTCGCCCGGTAACGGCTCCGCAACTCGCCCACCGACCCGTCCACTCTGCTGGGAACCTGTGCTGCGCCACACCGGCCTGCAGCAGAGGACACCGCCGTGGACACCACCCCCGACCCGACGCCGCCGCAGGCCCCGAACCAGCTGCCGTCCACCGCGCCACAGGCCCCAGTCCTGACCAAGCCGCCGGCCGACGTCCCGCCCGCCGGCCCGGCCCCGACCGAGGACACCCCGACCGAGGACACCCCCACCGGGCCCACCCCGGTGGACGACGTCCCGCCCGCCGGCGCACCGCGCCGGAAGCTCATCAGCCCCGGCGCGGCCGCGATCCTCGGTGCCGTCGGCACCCTGCTCCTCCTTGCGGCCACCGGCACGTTCAGCAGCAACGACGCGCCGCCCCCGGCAGCGCCACCCAGCGCAACCTCCACGCCGACCGCATTGCCGACTGGTACCGCAAGGGCGGCACCACCCACGCCGACAACATCGCCACGGACTCCCGGATCATCGCCACGGCCAGCAGCGGCACCAACCAGGTCACCCTCCGCACGGCATGCATCCGCATGTTCAAGGACGTCACCGCCGCCCAGGCCTACCGGCCGATCCCCGACTACGAGGCCCAGAAGCACTGGGCTGCCGCACTGGACCTGTACCGGGCCGGCGCAACGGACTGCGCCAACGCCGCGTCCGACAACGACACCGCCCTGAGGCGGCAAGCCGCCAAGGCGCTCCTCGACGCCGCGACGGAGACCGACGCGGCAACAGCCCGCATCGCACAGATCACCCCGGTGCAGTAACCGCACCACCGCACAACATCTGGACGCGATGTGGCGCATCGAGCCGGACTGGAACCGCTCCTACCGCCGCCTGCTCGCCTACCTCGCCGCTGACGGCACCCTCACCGCGGGCGCCATCGACCAGGCCCTCGCCGACGTCCACCACGGCCTGCGCGCCGCCGGCCGGTACGCCGAAGCCGGAGACGAGAGCGCCCTCGCCCACGCCGCGCTCGCCCACCAGGAGTGGCAGCGCATCCGCGACGAGGTCGCCACCACCGGCCGTGAGACGTACGACCAGGACCACGACCTCGCCCTGCGCCACGCCCGGACCGCTGCCCGCCACCGCCAGGACGTCGCCGACCGAGCTCGCGATGCCGCCCACGACGCCCGGCAGCGGACCGACGCCGCGCACCGCCAGCTCGCCGGGTCGGCGGCCGGCCCGCTCTACACCGCCCTCGCCCGCGCAGGCCTCCACACTCTGACCGACGGCGACCACCAGGCGGTGCGCGAGCTCACCCGCCACCTCGATGCGGCCACCGTCCGGCAGGTCACCGACTGACTGGAGCGCACCCGCTCCACCGCCCTCGCCCTGGCCGCCGGCCGTACCCAGCCCACGCGGCCCGGCGTACGCCGCAGCCACCTCTGACCCTTCGCCGGGCCGGGCCGGGCGTACGACAGCAGGC
>NZ_JBHUWW010000134.1:0-24482 GCF_042669755.1 Kitasatospora sp. NPDC057223
GCCCCCGAGGGGGCCGGGCGTCCGTCGTCACTGCGGGTGCCGGTGCGTCAGAGCTGGACGCCGAAGTCCTGGGCGATGCCGGACAGGCCGGAGGCGTAGCCCTGGCCGACGGCGCGGAACTTCCACTCGGCGCCGTTGCGGTAGAGCTCGCCGAAGATCATGGCGGTCTCGGTGGCCGCGTCCTCGGAGAGGTCGTAGCGGGCGATCTCGCTGCCGCCGGCCGCGTTGAGCACGCGGATGTAGGCGTTGCGGACCTGGCCGAAGCTCTGCGAGCGGGCGACCGCGTCGTAGATCGAGACCGGGAAGGTGATCTTCACGGCCTCGGCGGGCAGGCCGGCGAGGTTGACGTTGATCGCCTCGTCGTCGCCGGCGCCCTCGCCGGTGCGGTTGTCACCGGTGTGGACGACGGTGCCGTCCGGGGTGCTGGTGTTGTTGAAGAAGACGAAGTGACCGTTGGACAGGACCTTGCCGTCCGCGTTCAGCACGATCGCGCTGGCGTCCAGGTCGAATTCCGCGCCGGTCGTGGTCCGGACGTCCCAGCCGAGGCCGACGGTGACCGCGGTCAGGCCCGGGGCCTCCTTGGTCAGCGAGACGTTGCCACCCTTGGAGAGGCTCACTGGCATGGTGATTGCTGTCCCTTCGTTGCTTTTCGGGGATAACGCGGGAGCAGCCGGACTTGGTTCCGCCCCCGGGTGGTTCAGATCTGTTCGTCGCCCGGTTTCGAGGTCAGATTCTCCGGAACTTGCCCTGCAGAGACCAGATGTTCGGATTGTCGGCCAGATCGGGGTGCATGTCGAAGAGATCGGCGAGCGTGTCCTGGAGGAAATCCCGGGCCTCGCGTTTGAAGTCGGAGTGGCGGATCACCGCGGGCGCCTCGTCCGGCAGCCAGGTGGCGCTGACCTCGACCCAGTTGAAGCGGCGGGCGAATCGCAGCAGCTCGGTGTTCTGGGTGAAGTCCAGGTCGGCGCTCTGCACCCGGGCGGCCCGGTTCCCGTCCGGGTCGCGGTCCAGTTCCTCGGCGATGTCGCAGAGCGCCCAGGCGAAGTCGAGGACGGGCACCCATCCCCAGGCTGTGGACAGTTCCGCGCCGTCGGCGTCGAGGTAGACGTCGCCGCAGAACAGGTCGTACCGCAGGGCCTGCACGGAGGCGTTGCGGTAGTCGGTCTGCGGGGGGTCGGGGAAGCGGTTGGACAGGGAGTAGCCGAGCTCGATCACGTACGCCATTGTCGGGGGTGCGGGCCGCCGGGGATAACCGCGTGACCGCCCGGCCCGGGCGCGGGATGATGGGGGCATGCCTGAGCCCATCCGCGTACGGGGATCGGTGGTCGTCCCCGACGCCGAGCTCGTCTGGCGCTTCTCCCGTTCCTCCGGCCCCGGTGGCCAGCACGTCAACACCTCGGACACCCAGGTCGAGCTCTGCTTCGACCTGGCCGCCTCCTCGGCGCTGCCCGAGGTGTGGAAGCAGCGTGCCCTGGAGCGGCTCGCGAGCCGCCTGGTGGACGGCAGGGTGCTGGTGGTCAAGGCCTCCGAGCACCGCTCGCAGTGGCGCAACCGCGAGGTCGCGGCGGCCCGCCTGGCCGCGCTGCTGGGGGAGGCCACCGCGCCGCCGCCGAAGACCCGGCGGGCGACGAAGCCCAGCAAGGGCATGGTCGAGCGGCGGCTCTTCAGCAAGCGCCACCGCTCGGAGCTCAAGCAGGGCCGGCGCCTGCAGCGCGGCGAGTAGCCGGTCTCAGCCGAGCCGGCGGTAGCCGCCGCGGAAGTACAGCAGCGGACGGCCGCCGGGGTTGGGGATGCGCGCCTCCAGGACGCGGCCGAGCAGCAGGGTGTGGTCGCCGGCGGCTATCCGCTGCTCGGTGCGGCACTCGACGGTGGCCAGCGCGCGGTCGGCCAGCGGTGCGCCGCTGAACGGGCCGCGGTGGTGCGGGGTGTCCGCGAACAGCAGCCGGTCGCTGAGCCGCCCCTTCATGGCGAAGCGCGCCCCGAGGGTCTTCTGCTCCTCGGCGAGCAGCGAGACGGCCCAGGTGTCGACCCGGGAGAGGACCTCGTCCATCCGGGAGTCCTCGCGCACGGAGATCAGGACGAGCGGGGGCTCCAGTGACACGGAGAGGAACGACGTCGCGGTCATGCCGACGTCCTCGCCGTTCGGGCCTTCCTCCGGGTCGTGGACGGTCACCAGCGTCACGCCGGAGGCGAGCTGGGCCAGGGCGGCCCGGAACTCCTCGGGCGTCGCGAGAGGGGCAGCCGCGGGCTGCGGGGACGAGTACACGTACCGCACGGTAGTCGCCGGGCGGGCCGGGCGGCATCGGACCCTGGACTTAGGACTTGCGGCCGGGGACACGGGTTACCGGCCCGGCTCACTCCCAGGGGTGAATGGGAGAGTCTGCCTGCCGTCCCTCCGCTTAAGCCCCGGGCTATCGAGACCGACCATCTGAAAGGTCGTGATGTTGCGATATGTCCGGTTATTGGGCGGATGAACTGAATAAGGGCGCATACCTATGGTGTGATTTGGGTCACAAGTGGCAGCCTATTGCTGACCGAGAGTGCCGAACGTTGTGCTCCCTGTGATTCAGTTCTTCTGGCAATCGGACGATAACCAATCAAGAACTATCCGAAGCAGCCGGGGAGCCCCCGCATGGAAGCCGAGTCGGAGCCGTACGTCCGCCTGGCGACCCTCCGCACCTTGCACCGGGTCGTGGCGGACCTCAATGCTGCCCGCAGCCTGGCGGGCACGTTGCAGGCGGTGGTCGAGGGCGCGGTGCACGGGCTCGGTTTCGACGCCGCGGCGGTGAGCCTCGTGCGCCCCGACGGCGACCTCGTGGTGGCGGCCGTCTGGGAGCTGGAGGAGTCCACGCTCGGCGGCCCGGCCGTCCTGCTCGGCCAGGTCGGCTCCCGCGAGTCCTGGGACCGCCTGCTCGGCGTCAGCGACCACTGGGGCACCCTGCGCTTCCTCCCGCACGACCGCGGCTGGGCCGTCGGCAGTGACATCCCGCGCTGGACGGGCGACGGCCCGCTGCCCGTCTACACCAACGACTGGCACCCCAGCGACGGCCTGCTCGCCCCCATGTACAGCGCCGGCGGCGACCTGCTCGGCGTGCTGTCCGTCGACCGGCCGCGCAGCGGCAAACGGCCCGGCGCCTGGACGCGCGAGGCCCTGGAGATGTTCTCCCTGCAGGCCTCCATCGCGATCGGCAACGCCCGGCTGCGCGCCGAGATGCAGCGCGCGCTGGCCCGCCTGGAGAAGGAGCAGCAGGCCCTGCGGGCCAGCGAGGAGAGCTTCCGGCAGGCCTTCGAGTACGCGCCCAGCGGCATGGCGATCACCGAACTGCACGGCGCCGGCCGGGGCCAGCTCACCCGCGTCAACGACGCGCTCTGCCGGCTGCTCGGACGCCCGCGCGCGGTGCTGCGCCAGCAGAGCTTCGCCGACCTGGTGCACCCCGAGGACCGCGGGCTGCTGGAGCGCACCAGCGCCGAGAGCGGCCGGGCCGAGCTGCGGCTGTCCCGGCGGGACGGCGGCTACCAGTGGGTCTGTCTGCGCAACTCCGTGGTCGCCGACGCGGCCGAGGGTCCGAGCTTCCTGCTCACCCACGTCGAGGACATCGAGGAGCGCAAGCGGCACGAGTTCCAGCTGGCGCACCGGGCCAGCCACGACGCGCTGACCGGCCTGCCGAACGGCGCCGAGCTGAAGGCCCGGCTCGGGCGCCGGCTGTGCACCCTGCCGCAGGCCGGAGGCCCGTCCTCCCACGAGGCGGTGCCGTACGGCGCCGAGGGCGTCCCCGCGCCCGGCTACGCCGCGGTGGCCGGCGCCGGGTCGTACAGCTCGCACGCGGCCTTCGACGGCCTGGACGGCCTGGGGGCGGGCTCCGCGCCGGTGCACGGCTACGGCCTGCCGGACGGCCACGCGGCCGAGCAGGCGGCCCGGCGGCTGGCCTGCGGCGGCTCCGCCGACCACATCCACGCGGTGGTGCCGGCCGACCTGCCGCCCGGCAACGAGCTGTGGGGCGCCGCGCTGCGCTCCGGGGGCGGCGCCGCGGCGGCCGAGAAGGGGCTCGCGGTGCTCTTCTGCGACCTGGACGGCTTCAAGCTGATCAACGACCGGCACGGCCACAACGCCGGTGACGCCGTCCTGGTCGAGGTCGCCCGCCGGCTCCAGCAGGTCGTCCGGGAGTGCGACACGGTCGCCCGGCTGGGGGGCGACGAGTTCGTGGTGCTGGCCGACGGCATCGGCCGGGAGGAGGCCAAGGACCTCTCCGACCGGCTGCGGACGGCGATCATCCCGCCGATGCGGATCGACGGCCGGGCGATGCGGGTGGGCGTCAGCCTGGGCATCGGCTGGGCCGGCTGCGGGATGAGCATCGAAGAGGTGCTGCACACCGCCGACGAGCGGATGTACGACGAGAAGCGGGCCCGCGGCGGCGCCGTCCGCGGGGCCCGGGGTGAGCGCTCCCACCGGCGCGCGGGCTGACCGCCCCCGTGGGGGCTTTTCTCCGCGTCACCCGGGGCAGGTAGGGTTCCCGGGTACGAGCGTCCAACTTTGCGCGTCCGGCCTGGCTGCCGTGCGGCGCACTGCGATCGGGAGTTGACCACCGTGACGAGCGCCGGCAGCAATGGAGCGCCCGAGGGCCCGGAGAGCGGCGCCCCGCAGGACGACGACCCGTTCGGCTACCTGTACCGCCCCGCAGCGGGTGAGAGTGCGCAGCAGCCCGGCCAGTCGAACGGCCAGCAGCCCGGCGTGCCGCGTACCTCGTACAACCGGCCGGTGGAGGTCGGCCGTACCCAGTACGGCCAGCCCGGCCACCGGCCCCAGCCGCAGCCCCGGCAGCAGCCCCGGCCGGAGGACCCGGCCCAGCAGACCGGCCAGTACCAGGGCCAGGGCCAGGGGCAGGGCCAGGGCCAGTACCAGCAGCCGTACGGCGGTGAGCTGCCGACCCAGCAGACCCGGTACGCCGAGCGCTCCCGCCCGCAGCCGGGCGAGGACCGGCCGAGCGGCGGGCGCAGCAAGGGCGCGGTGATCGGTGCGGTGGCGGTGGTCGCGGCGATCGCGATCGGCGCCGGCATCGCGCTGTCCTCGGGCGACCCGGACACCGGTGCGAACGCCAAGGGCGGGCAGAGCAGCGCACCCGCGAGCCCGACCGCGTCGGCCGCCTCGGCCGCGGCGAGCGCCTCGCCGGCCGCCTCGGCCACGGTGGCCGGGCCGACGACGACCGACGCCGGCCAGCTGCAGGGCCAGAACGCCCCGGCGGGCAACACCGTCAAGGGCGCGAAGTCCGCGGACGGCAGCTACCTGACCCTCCAGCCGGGCTCCTCGGTGACCTGGACGGGAGACGTCCCCGCGGCGGGCACCTACAAGTTCTCGGTGCACTTCAACAACCCGGCCGCCGACGTCAAGGGCACGGTCGCCGTCAACGGCAAGGACCGCGACGGCGGGTTGAACTTCCAGAACTACGCCCCGGGCCAGGACCAGTCGAACTCCTGGTACAGCACCTACATCCTGCCGCAGCTGCAGGCCGGGCCGAACACGGTCACGGTGTCGGTCCCGGCCGGGAGCGGTGGCAGCATCCTGGTCGACCAGATCACGGTGAGCCCGAACGGCTGACCGCCCCGGCCCGCCCCGGGAGCCCGGGGCGGGGGGCCGTCAGACCGACGCGGTGACCCTGCTGAACCGGTCGGCGCCGGTCACCCAGCTGCCGCGGCGCATGACCGCGACGAGGTCGTGGGTCTCGGAGTCGAGGACCACGAGGTCGGCGTTCTTGCCGGTCTCCAGCGAGCCGGTCGTGCCGGCCAGGCCGAGCAGGCGGGCCGGCACGGTGGACAGTGACTCGACGGCCTGGTTCAGGCTGAGGCCGTTGACGGTGACGGAGCGCTTGAACGCGACGTCCAGGGTGAGGGTGGAGCCGGCGATCGAGCCGCCCTCGACCAGGCGGGCGACGCCGTTCTCGACCTTCACCTGCAGCGGGCCGAGCGGGTAGAGCCCGTCGCCCATGCCGGCCGCGCCCATCGCGTCGGTGATCAGCGCGACCCGGGAGGCGCCCGCCGTGTTGTAGGCGAGGTCCAGCACCGAGGGGTGCAGGTGGACGCCGTCGTTGATCAGCTCGACGGTGACCCGCTCGTCCTCCAGCAGGGCGACGATCGGGCCCGGCGCGCGGTGCTGGATGCCCGGCATCGCGTTGAACAGGTGGGTCGCGACGCTCGCGCCGGCCTCGATGGCTTCGAGGGTCTTGGCGTAGTCGGAGTCGGTGTGGCCGACGGCGGCGATCACGCCGAGGCCGGCCAGCATCCGGACGGACTCCAGCCCGCCGGGGAGCTCCGGCGCCAGGGTGACCATCCTGGCGTGGCCGCGGGCGGCGTCCACCAGCTTGCGCACCAGCGCCGGGTCGGGGTCGCGCAGCAGGTCGGGGCGGTGGGCGCCGCACCGGTTGTGCGAGATGAACGGTCCTTCGAAGTGGATGCCGGCGATCACGCCGTCCTCCACGAGTTCGGAGAGGACCGCCGCCTGGCGGCAGACCTCGTCGATCTCGCCGGTGACGGTGCTGGCCATGCTGGTGGTGGTGCCGTGGGCGAGGTGCGTACGGGCGACCGTGATCGCCTCCTCCGCGATCCCGGAGGCGTACGAGCCGCCGCCGCCGCCGTGCACGTGCAGGTCGACGAATCCGGGGACGACGGTGAAGCCCGTCAGGTCCAGGTCGCCGGGCTCGCGCTCGCCGCCGAATCCGGACAGCACCGGCCCGTCGATCGTGACCCGGCCTTCGTCGACGACGCCGCCGGGCAGGACCAGTCGGGCGCCGGCCAGTGCAGTGCGGTCCGCGGTCACGCGGTCACCTCCATCGAGAGCAGGTCCCAGGCGAGCAGCCCGGCGCCAAGTGATGCGGCGGTGTCTTTGAGCATGGCCGGTAGGACCTTCGGCGGCATCTGGAAGGTCAGCCGCTCGCTCACCGCTGCGCGAAGGGGCGTGAAGAGCGTGTCGCCGGCTTCGGCGAGGCCGCCCCCGACGATCACCGTGGACGGGTCGAGCAGGCTCTGGGCCAGCACGATGCCGTCGGCGAGGGCTTCGACCGCGCACTGCCAGACCGCCACGGCGCGTTCGTCCCCGGCGTCGACGGCTTCGGCGCAGGCGGCCGCGTCGGCCGCCGGGTCGCCGGTGGCCTCGGCCCAGGCCCGGGAGACAGCGGAGGCCGACGCCAGGGTCTCCAGGCAGCCGCGCGCGCCGCAGCCGCAGAGCGGGCCGCCGGGGCGGACCACCACGTGGCCGATCTCCCCGCCGTAGCCGTGGGCACCGGCCTCGATCCGGCCGCCGATGCCGATGGCGCCGGCGATGCCGGTGCCCAGCGCGATGAACAGGAATCGGTCGACACCGCGGCCCGCGCCGAGCCGGCCCTCGGCGAGCCCGCCGGAGCGGACGTCGTGGCCGAGCGCGACCGGGATGGCGGACCCGTCCCTCCCGGCCAGGCGTTCGCCGAGAAGTTTGCGCAGCGGGAGATCCCGCCAGCCGAGATTGGCGGAGTAGACCGCGATCCCGTTCTTCTCGTCGAGCGTCCCCGGGACGGCGACGCCCGCGGCGAGGGGGTCGCAGCCGAAACGGCCGCGCCCCTCGTCCGCCAGGGCGGCGGCGAAGTCGAGAATGGCGGTGACCACGGCGTCCGTGCCGTGCTCCCGCCCGGTCGGTCGGCGTGCTTCGAACAGCACGGAGCCGTCCTGGGCGAGCAGCGCGGCCTTCATGCCGGTGCCGCCTACATCGAGTGCGATGACGTACTTCACAGGGGACAGTTTCGCCTGGCCAGGGCAAAGAGGTCTAGTCCAGTTGGCTTATTGGTCTGAGCCAGAACGAGTGAGATTGGTCGCTACCGGTGCGGTTGGGGCGATTTGCCGGATCTCACTCCGGCTCCCACCCCGGTGTGAGATCCGGCGGAGCTCCCCCGGCGCGTTCGGACGGCCCGCTGCGCCGGGGCCGGAATGTGCGAGGCTGGGCCGGCCCCGCGCGCCCGCGCGCGGCACAGACAGCGGAGGAGGGCGGCAGCGCGTGTCCAGGTACGAGCGGTGGAACGCACTGTTGGAGCTGCTGGCCGAGCACGGCCGGCTGGACGTCGAGGAGGCCGCGCAGGCGCTCGACGTCTCCGCCGCCACCATCCGCCGCGACCTCGACGAGCTGGCCCGCCAGCAGATGGTGACCCGGACCCGCGGCGGCGCGGTCGCCCACAACGTCTCGTACGACCTGCCGCTGCGCTACAAGACCGCCCGGCACGCCGGGGCCAAGCAGCGGATCGGCGCCGCCGCCGCCGCCCTGATCGCCCCCGGCGAGGTGGTCGGCCTCAACGGCGGCACCACCACGACCGAGGTGGCGCGCGCGCTCGCGGTGCGGCCCGAACTGGTCGGGCGGACGGAGGGCGGGCCCGGCCGGCTGCTCACCGTCGTCACCAACGCGCTGAACATCGCCAACGAACTGACGGTCCGTCCGCAGGTGAAGATCGTGGTCACCGGCGGAGTGGCCCGCCCGCAGTCGTACGAGCTGATCGGCCCGCTCGCCAACGCGGTGCTCGACGAACTGGCCCTGGACGTCACGGTGCTCGGCGTGGACGCGCTCGACGTGGCGCACGGGGCGACCGCCCACCACGAGGGCGAGGCGAGCGTCAACCGGCTGCTGGCCGAGCGGGCCCGCCGGGTGGTGGTGGTCGCGGACTCCTCCAAGCTCGGCCGCCGGGTCTTCGCCAGGATCTGCGGGCTCGACCGGATCGCCGTGCTGGTCACCGACACCGAGGTGGACGAGGAGCTGGCCACCGCCTTCACGGAGGCGGGCGTGCAGGTGATCCGGGCCTGAACTCCGTTCGGGTGGAGGGGCGTTCTGTCCGCAATCGCCGGAATGTCATTGCGCGCACTGCAACGTGATCCGGCACTTCGGTAACTGACTGCCGAGAGGTATGGACCTCTCCGGCGCGCGTTTGGGACTGTTGCGGCCAATTCCCCCCGACGAAGGCGGTATCCGCGGTGAACTGGCCTGCTCACGGCTCCTGTCGGCTCCTCGGCACAGCGATCGTGGGTGCGCTGCTGCTCAGCGGCTGCGGCGGAGCCGGCGGTTCGGACGTGACGCTGAAGCTGGTCGCCGCCGACTACGGCGACAGCGAGGCCACCAGCTCCAAGCCCTTCTGGGACGACCTGGCGCGGCGCTTCGAGGCGGCCGACCCCTCGGTCAAGGTCAAGGTCGACGTCGTCAGCTGGACCGACATCGACCAGCACGTCGCCGACCTGATCAAGAGCGGCAACTCGCCCGACCTCGTGCAGACCGGCGGCTTCGCCGACCAGGTCGCCGCCGGCCGCCTCTACCCGGCGGCCGACGTGCTCTCGATGGAGGTGCAGGCCAACCTCGACGACGGCTTCGCGCACGCCGGCCAGGTGCTCGGCACCCAGTACGGCATCCCCTTCGTCGCGTCCACCCGCGTCTTCATGTACAACAAGGCGGTCTTCCAGAAGGCCGGGATCACCCAGCCGCCGGCCACCTGGTCCGAGGTCCGGGCGGACGCCGACAAGATCAAGGCCAAGGTGCCCGGCGTGATCCCCTACGGGCTGCCGCTCGGGCCCGAGGAGGCCCAGGCCGAGTCCATGCTGTGGGCGATGAGCGGCGGCGGCACCATCTCCGACGACGTCGGCAACTACAGCATCGACAGCCCGCAGAACCAGGCCACCTTCGGCTGGCTGCACACCAACCTGGTCCAGCCCGGCCTCACCTACCCCGACCCCGGCGCCGTCGACCGCAAGACCGCCTTCGCCGACTTCGCGGCCGGCAAGGTGGCGATGCTCAACGGCCACCCCTCCCTGCTGCGCAAGGCCGCCGCGGGCAGCATCGACTTCGGCACCGCGCTCGTCCCGCGCAAGGACGGCCTCCCGAAGACCGGCACCCTCGGCGTCGCCGACTGGATGATGGCCTTCAAGGCGAACGGGCACAAGAACGAGATCAAGAAGTTCCTGGGCCTCGTCTACGCGAAGGAGAACCAGCTCGCCTTCGACGAGAAGTACAACCTCCTGCCGGTCACCGACGACACCGCCGCCGAGATGAGCGCCGACGGCAAGCACGACGACCTCAAGCAGTTCCTCGCGGTGCTGCCGAACGCCAGCTTCTACCCGCTCGGCGACCCGGCCTGGAACCAGATCAGCGCGAAGCTCAAGAAGGAGATCGGCGGCGCCGCGACCGGGAACGCCAAGGACGTGCTCACCGGCCTGCAGAACGCGGCGGTGGAGGAGACCAAGAAGCTCCGCTAGCTCCCGCGGGGTCGGCCCGGCGTCAGCCCAGCGTCAGCGCGTAGGCCTTGCGCAGGGTCTCGTGCACCGTCCAGACGGTGCGGTCGCCCGCGTGCAGGACGGCGCAGTCGCCCGGGCCGACCTCCAGGACCGGGCCGCCCTCGAACTCGATGGTCGCCCGGCCGCTGAGCACCACGAACAGCTCGTCGGCCTCGGTGTCGGTGACCACCCCGGGGGTGATCTGCCAGATGCCGCGCAGCTGGCGGCCGTCCTCGGACTCCCACAGCACCCGGCCAGACACCTCGGGCGTGCCCGAGAGGATCTGGGACGGGTCGAGCGGGTCCGGTTCGAGCTCGGCGGTCGGGATGTGCAGGGCGAAGCTGTCGGTCATGCCCCGACGCTAACCCGCCCGGCCGCCCGGCCGGGGGCGGCACAGTGTGTCGGACCGGCGGGGGAGAATGACACCTCGTAGGGGCCGACGGACGGTGAGGTGGCGGCGATGGCCGGGCTCGATGCGCGGGAGCTGGCGGTGCTGGCGCTGGAGGCCAGGCCGTGGCGCACGGCCGGCGCCAAGGAGCGGGCGGTCCGCGAGGAGCTCGGCCTCTCCGGCACCCGCTACTACCAGCTGCTCAACGCCCTGCTCGACCGCCCCGAGGCGCTCGCCCAAGACCCGCTGCTGGTCAACCGGCTGCGCCGGATCCGCGAGCGCAAGCGCGAGGCCCGGTAGCGACCCGCCCACGACGCTGCGGTGTGGTCCGGGGAGCCGTGGGTAGGGTCCGGACATGGCCATCACCGAGTTGCCGGAGCCCGTGACAGCAGCCGGACGGGACGGGCTGGCGGCCCTGCTCGCCGACCCGGCGGGCGCCGTCCTCGCCTTCGACTTCGACGGGACGCTCTCCCCGATCGTCCCTGACCCCGCGCAGGCCCGCGCCCACCCCGGGGCCGCCGCCGCCCTGGCCGCCCTGGCTCCGCTGGTGGCGTCCGTCCTGGTGCTGACCGGCCGCCCGGCCGCGCTCGCCGTCGAGTACGGCGGCTTCACGCAGGTGCCCGGACTGGTCGTCCTCGGCCAGTACGGGGTCGAGCGGTGGGACGCGGAGAGCGGCGAGGTCCGCGCGCCCGAGCCGCACCCGGGCGTGGCGGCGCTGCGCCCGCTGCTGCCGGCCTGGCTGGAGCGGACCGGTGCGCGGCCCGGCACCTGGGTCGAGGACAAGGGCCGGGCGCTGGCCGTCCACACCCGCCGCACCGACGCCCCCGAGGATGCGCTCGACCTGCTGCGCGAGCCGCTGGCCGGCCTCGCCGCCGACCACGGCCTGCTGGTCGAGCCCGGCCGGCTGGTGCTGGAGCTGCGGCCGCCGGGCGTCGACAAGGGCGCGGCGCTGACCGCCTTCCTGCGCGAGCGCGGCGCCCGCAGCGTCCTCTACGCCGGGGACGACCTGGGCGACCTGGCCGCGTTCGCCGCCGTCGAGAAGCTCCGCACCGAGGGCGTGCCCGGCCTGCTGGTGTGCAGCGCCGCGGTCGGCGACCCGCCGGTCCGCGAGATCGCCGACCGGGCGGACGTCGTCGTCCCCGGCCCGGCCGGCGTGGTCGCGCTCGCGCAGGGGCTGGCCGGGCGGTTCAGCCGAGGGCGTTGAGCTGGTCCAGGAACCACTGCTGGGGCGGCAGCGCGGTGGCTGCCGCCGCCAGCCGCTTGGTGCGCTCGGTGCGTTCGGCGGCGGGCATGGTGAGGGCGGTGTGCAGGGCCTCGGCGGTCGCGATCACGTCGTACGGGTTGACGGTGACCGCGTCCTCGGCGAGTTCGGCGTGGGCGCCGGCCTCGCGGGAGAGGACGAGCGCGCAGCCGGCGTCGGAGACCACCGGGACTTCCTTGGCCACCAGGTTCATGCCGTCCCGGATCGGGTTGACCAGGGCGACGTCGGCCAGCCGGTAGGCGGCCAGTGAGCGCGGGAAGTCGTCGTTGACGTGCAGGATCACCGGCTGCCAGCTGCCGGTGGCGAACTCCGCGTTGATCTCCCGGGCGATCTCCTCGACCGAGGCGGTGTACGACCGGTACTCGGCGAGGTCGGTGCGCGAAGGGTAGGCGAAGGCGATGTGGACGACCTTGTCCAGCCACTCGGGCCTGGTCCGCAGCAGGTGCCGGTAGGCCAGCAGGCCGCGGACGATGTTCTTGCTCAGCTCCGTCCGGTCGACCCGGACGACCGTCCGGCGGTCGCCGACGGCCTCCCGCAGGGCGGCGAGGCGCTCCTCGACGTCCGGGCGGTGCGAGCGCTCGCGCAGGAAGTCGCCGTCCGCGCCGAGGGCGTGCACGCCCAGCCGGGTGGTGCGTCCGGCGTGCGTGACGGTGAGGGCGTCGCGGTCGACCTCGGCGCCGAGCACGGCCTCGCAGCAGTCCGCGAAGGCGGCGGCCCAGCGGCGGGTCAGGAAGGCCGCGCGGTCGGCGCCCAGGATGCCGGTCAGGACGGCCTCGGCGACGTCGTCCGGCAGCAGCCGGTAGTAGTCCGGCGGTGCCCAGGGGGTGTGCGAGAAGTGGCCGATCCGCAGGTCGGGCCGGCGGGCCCGGAGCAGGGCCGGCACCAGCGAGAGGTGGTAGTCCTGCACCAGCACGGCGGCACCGGGGGCGGCCTCGGCGGCGAGCGCGTCGGCGAAGGCGGCGTTGTAGCTCTCGTAGGCCTGCCACTCGGTGCGGAAGTCCTCGTCGAAGGCGGGCGCGGTCGGGGTGGCGTACAGCAGGTGGTGGACGAACCAGAGAGTGGAGTTGGCGACGCCGTTGTAGGCCCGCGCGAAGGTGTCGGGGTCTATGTCCAGCATCCGGACGGCCTGTCCGCCGACGTCGTGCCCGGCGCGGTCGAGCCGGCCGTCCGGCGACTGCCGGGCGGCGGCCCGGTCGGCGTCGCCGAGCGCCGCGCAGACCCAGACCGCGGAGGGGTCGTCGATGGCGGAGAGCCCGGAGACCAGGCCGCCGCCGCCGCGCCGCAGCGTCAGCGAGCCGTCGTCCTGGGTGGTGAAGGAGACCGGGCCGCGGTTGGAGGCCACCAGGATCGGGGCGCTGCCGGTCGGACTCGAACGTGTCGTCGTGAGATCGCCCATGGGGGGAACCTTGCCGTGCTCCGCCACCCGCAAACACCTCCGGGCGGCCCTATCGCGCGCTGTGACGCCCCGCGTACTCGGCGACGGTGTGCATCGGCGGCCGTTCCAGGGCGCCCACCGGGTGGGTGTGGGCGGTGAAGCCGCCGTCCGTCCGGGTGAACTGGGTGAGCAGCGGGTGCACCAGGTCCTCGGAGGCCTTCAGGCGGTGGGTGCGGTCCAGGCGCTCCAGGGCGGTGCGGTAGATGGTCGCGGCCATCCGGCCGAGCGCCTGGCTGTCCTGGTGACGGTGCCGGCGGACGCCGACGTCGACCTGGGCGAGGGCGTCCAGGCCGACCGCCTCCAGGGCGTCCACCAGCAGGCCGAGCTCGACGCCGTACCCGGTCGGGAAGGGCAGCCGCTCCAGCAGCGAGCGCCGGGCCGCGTACTCGCCGCCGAGCGGCTGGACGAAGCCCGCCAGCTCCGGCCAGTGCAGGTTGAGCAGCGGGCGGGCGACGAGTTCGGTGACCCGGCCGCCGCCGACCGGGTCGACCGGGCCGCGGCCTGCTCCGTCCTCGCCCCCGCTGAGGGTCAGCGGGCGGTCGTACATCGCCTTGACGAGCTGGATGTGCGGCTCGGTGAGCAGCGGGCCGACGATGCCGTGCACGAAGGCGGGGTCGAACTCGCGCAGGTCGGCGTCGACGAAGCAGACGATCTCCCCGGAGGTGACCAGCAGGGAGCGCCACAGCACCTCGCCCTTGCCGGGTTCGGCGGGCAGCCGGGGGAGCACCGAGTCGCGGTGGACGACCCGGGCGCCGGCCTCGGCCGCGGCCTCGGCGGTGTTGTCCGCCGAACCGGAGTCGATCACGACCAGTTCGTCGACCAGCGGCACCCGCTCCATCAGCTCCCGGCGGATCACCCGGACGATCTCCCCGACGGTCGACTCCTCGTCCAGGGCGGGCAGCACCACGCTGACCGTGCCGGCCCGGCCGGCCGCCTCCTTGGCGGCGAGCAGGCTGCGCACCGGACGGTCGGCCGCGCTCCAGGACCGGCGGCGCAGCCAGGACGCCACCTCCGGGAGAAGCGCGGGGGGCAGCTCGGCAGGCACGGCACACTCCTTGGTGAGGCGACGGTGAGGCGACTCCACGGCGTCGGCAACGCCCGCGGGTGGTGAGCAATTTCACGCTGGTGGCGGCATCTCGCGTGGCGGACGGTCCGGTTCGCGGTTGACGCCTTCGGATACAGTCTTCGTACAGCGCTCAGACCTTCGCACGCCGGGGTCCCCCGCTGAGCAGGACCACAACTTCACATAGCTCATCCAGAGGGACTGAGGGAACGGCCCGTCGACGTCCCGGCAACCTTCTCGCGCGGCAGCTTCGGCGGCCCCGGCGGGACAGGTGCCAATTCCGTCCTGTGGCGCGCCCGCGTCACGGGGAAGATGAGGAGAGAGGCCTCCGCCATCATGGCTATCACCCCTGCCGCAGACGTCACGAACACCGTCGACCTCGGCCCCGCCACCGCGCTTTCCTGTCGCGAGTGCGGCACCCGCTTTCCGCTCGGCCCGAGTTTCGCGTGCCTGGAGTGCTTCGGCCCGCTGGAGATCGCCTACGACTTCGGCTCGCTGGACGCCGCCGAGCTGCGCAAGCAGATCGAGGCCGGCCCGGCGTCCGTCTGGCGCTACGCCCCGCTGCTGCCCGTTCCGGCGGACGTGGCCTCCAAGCCCAACCTGAACCCGGGCTGGACTCCGCTGGTGAAGGCGGACAACCTGGGCCGCGAGCTCGGCTTCACCGCTCAGCTGCACGTCAAGGACGACTCGGGCAACCCGACGCACTCCTTCAAGGACCGCGTGGTGGCCTGCGCCATCGAGGCCGCGCGGGCGTTCAACTTCACCACCCTCTCCTGCTCCTCGACCGGCAACCTGGCCGGCGCCGTCGGCGCGGCCGCCGCCCGGGCCGGCTTCAAGTCCTGCGTGTTCATCCCGCACGACCTGGAGCAGGGCAAGGTCGTGATGGCCGGTGTGTACGGCGGCGAGCTGGTCGGCATCGAGGGCAACTACGACGATGTGAACCGCTTCTGCTCGGAGCTGATCGGCGACCCGGCCGGCGAGGGCTGGGGCTTCGTCAACGTCAACCTGCGTCCGTACTACGGCGAGGGCTCCAAGACGCTGGCGTACGAGATCTGCGAGCAGCTGGGCTGGCGCCTGCCGGAGCAGCTCGTCATCCCGATCGCGTCCGGCTCCCAGCTCACCAAGATCGACAAGGGCCTGCAGGAGCTGATCAAGCTCGGGCTGGTCGAGGACCGCCCGTACAAGATCTTCGGCGCCCAGGCCGAGGGCTGCTCCCCGGTCTCCACCGCGTTCAAGGCCGGCCGCGACGTGATCCGCCCGGTCAAGCCGGACACCATCGCCAAGTCGCTGGCCATCGGCAACCCGGCGGACGGGCCGTACGTGCTGGACATCGCCCGCCGGACCGGCGGCGCCGTCGAGGACGTCACGGACGCCGAGGTGGTCGAGGCGATCAAGCTGCTGGCCCGCACCGAGGGCATCTTCGCCGAGACCGCCGGCGGGGTGACGATCGGCGTGCTGAAGAAGCTGGTCGAGACCGGCCAGCTGGACCCGTCGAAGGAGACCGTCGCGATCAACACCGGCGACGGCCTCAAGACCCTGGACGCGGTGGCCGATGCCGGTCTCACCACGACCATCCGCCCGACGCTGGAGTCCTTCCGCGCGGCCGGCCTCGCCTCCGTCTGATCCCCCACCCCGCTAGGAGAGCCACCGCCATGAGCGCCAACGTCCGCATCCCGACCATCCTGCGCACCTACACCGGCGGCGCCGCCGAGGTGGCCGCCGAGGGCGCGACCCTCAGCGAGATCATCGCCGACCTGGACCGCAACCACGCCGGCATCGCCGCCCGCGTGCTCGACGACACCGGCAAGCTGCGCCGCTTCGTCAACATCTACGTCAACGACGACGACGTGCGTTTCGCCGAGGGCCTGGCCACCGAGATCAAGGACGGCGCCAGCGTCTCGATCATCCCGGCGGTCGCGGGCGGCTGCTGATCCCCGCCACCGCCGCGCCCGCGGTACCACCGAGCCGCCTTCACGACCGGAATTCCGTTCTCCGGTCGTGAAGGCGGCTCGTGGCGTTCGGGTGGGAATTCGGAGCGCCCGGGCGGAGTAAAGTGTCCGACAGCTGACGACGGGGCCCCCTCTCCCCTTTCCGGCGTTCTTCCGCGCCTCCGGGCGCCCTGCGGCACCTGTGACCGTCCGTCCGCTGAGACCGGCGTGGGTCGCCGCCGTGAAACATGTCGGGCGGGTGTCAGAATTCCTGCCGCGATTCGTGCAATTCGTCCGGTATGCCCGGTACTGAATGCCGAATTTCTCCGCATTCCTGCCGCATTGCCCCTTGACGGCCTCCGTGAATTGCCGACGGTTGGGCCTGTTGCAGAGGGCTTCTATCCGGATACATTCAGCGGCGATCGACGCAGTCGCCCACTCGGGCGGCCACCTCCCGGTGGTCCTGAACGGGCAGCTGCGGCGCGCGCGGCTGTGCCCAGGGGGGGTTCCCCGGGCCGGCCTCGAACCAGACCCGGGACCGCGACCTGCGGGATCCGTGAAGGGCCAGCACAGCACTAGGGGAGTTCGGAATGGCTCAGGGCACCGTCAAGTGGTTCAACGCGGAGAAGGGCTACGGCTTCATCGCGGTCGACGGTGGTGCGGACGTGTTCGTCCACTACAGCGCGATCCAGATGGACGGCTACCGCACCCTCGAGGAGGGCCAGCGGGTCGAGTTCGAGATCTCCCAGGGACAGAAGGGCCCGCAGGCGGACATGGTCCGCGCGGCGGTCTGACCTTTCCGGACCCCGGAGCCTCGGCTCGGCCCACGAGCTGGTGATCCGCTTCGACCGACGGGCTCGTACGACACACGTCGTGCGGGCCCGTCGGCATGTCCCGGCGCGGCGGCGCGGCGCGGGGACGCGTACGAGGGGATCGCCGATTGGGCTTGCACTCGCCATGCCGGAGTGCTAATCATTGGCGTTAGCACTCACAGCTTGAGAGTGACAACGGACCGGGTCGGTGAGGCCCCCGGGAGCGGTAGGGGAAAGGACCCCCGCACACCAGGGCCGTCCGTCGCGGGCACCCTCCGGTCCGAGCATTCACCGCCGTCTCGGAGGACCACTTCACATGGCAAAGATCATCGCGTTTGACGAGGAAGCTCGCCGCGGCCTTGAGCGCGGGATGAACCAGCTTGCCGACGCTGTCAAGGTCACGCTCGGCCCCAAGGGTCGCAACGTCGTCCTTGAGAAGAAGTGGGGCGCCCCCACGATCACCAACGACGGTGTCTCCATCGCCAAGGAGATCGAGCTGGAGGACCCCTACGAGAAGATCGGCGCCGAGCTGGTCAAGGAGGTCGCCAAGAAGACGGACGACGTCGCGGGTGACGGCACCACCACCGCCACCGTGCTCGCCCAGGCCCTGGTCAAGGAAGGCCTGCGCAACGTCGCCGCCGGCGCGAACCCGATGGCCCTGAAGCGCGGCATCGAGAAGGCCGTCAAGGCCGTCTCCGACCAGCTGCTCGCCCAGGCCAAGGACGTGGAGACCAAGGAGCAGATCGCCTCCACCGCCTCCATCTCGGCCGCCGACACGCAGATCGGCGAGCTCATCGCCGAGGCGATGGACAAGGTCGGCAAGGAAGGCGTCATCACCGTCGAGGAGAGCAACACCTTCGGTCTGGAGCTTGAGCTCACCGAGGGCATGCGCTTCGACAAGGGCTACATCTCGGCCTACTTCGCCACCGACCTGGAGCGGATGGAGACCTCGTTCGAGGACCCCTACATCCTGATCGCCAACTCCAAGATCGGCTCGGTCAAGGACCTCCTCCCGCTGCTGGAGAAGGTCATGCAGAGCGGCAAGCCGCTGGTCATCATCGCCGAGGACGTCGAGGGCGAGGCCCTGTCGACCCTGGTCGTGAACAAGATCCGTGGCACCTTCAAGTCCGTCGCCGTCAAGGCCCCGGGCTTCGGTGACCGCCGCAAGGCCATGCTCGGCGACATCGCCATCCTCACCGGTGGCACCGTGATCTCCGAGGAGGTCGGCCTCAAGCTGGAGAACGCCGGCGTCGACCTGCTGGGCACCGCCCGCAAGGTGGTCATCACCAAGGACGAGACCACCATCGTCGACGGTGGCGGCGACAGCGACCAGGTCGCCGGCCGGGTCAACCAGATCCGCGCCGAGATCGAGAACAGCGACTCGGACTACGACCGCGAGAAGCTCCAGGAGCGCCTCGCCAAGCTGGCCGGCGGCGTCGCCGTCATCAAGGCCGGCGCGGCGACCGAGGTCGAGCTCAAGGAGCGCAAGCACCGCATCGAGGACGCCGTCCGCAACGCGAAGGCCGCCGTCGAGGAGGGCATCGTCGCCGGTGGTGGCGTCGCGCTGCTGCAGGCCTCGGTCGCGTTCGACAAGCTGGAGCTGGAGGGCGACGAGGCCACCGGTGCCAACATCGTCCGCGTGGCGCTGGAGGCCCCGATCAAGCAGATCGCGGTCAACGCCGGCCTCGAGGGCGGCGTCGTCGTCGAGAAGGTGCGCAACCTGCAGCCCGGTTGGGGCCTGAACGCCGCGACCAACGAGTACGTCGACCTCATCGCCGCGGGCATCATCGACCCGGCGAAGGTCACCCGCTCGGCGCTGCAGAACGCCGCCTCCATCGCGGCGCTGTTCCTCACCACCGAGGCCGTCATCGCCGACAAGCCGGAGAAGGCGGGCGCTGCCGCCGGCGGCGGCATGCCGGGTGGTGACATGGACTTCTGATCCCACCGGGGTCGGCAGGTTCCTGATCGCAAGGGCGGTTCCCTCCGGGGGGCCGCCCTTGCGGCGTTCCCGGGCACAGGCGTCCCGGGCACGGGCGTCCCGGGCGCTGGCGTCCCAGGCACAATGGACGGATGTCCAGCCCCGAAATCGAAGCCGCCCTGCACAACGCCCGCGCGCTGATCCTCGCCGACCTGTCCGCCCGCGACGTGGCGGACGCCACCGTGGTCTCGCTCGTCGAGGACGCCGTGACGCACCGCCGGTGGTGGCTGGAGCAGTGGCCGGACGGCACCGAGTACGTCCTCGGGCTGATCGCCCAGGACGTCCAGGACAAGCTGCTGGAGCAGTACGGCCGCTGGCCGCTCTGCCCGGCCTGCACGGCCGAGGACGACCCGCACGCGCTCGGCGTGGAGCCCGAGCTGGGCCCCGATCCGCACTGGGTGTGCGGCAAGGAGGCGGTCGTGGTGGCGCCGGTCGGCGGGCTCTCCTGAGAGCGGCCCCCGGCCGAGCGGCCGTCAGCCGCCCAGCCGGGTGAGCTCGTCCGCCAGGTTGGCCCGGGCCGCCGCGTCGAAGCGGGCCCGGCCCGGCTCCGTCCGGTAGAGCGCGGGCAGCGCGAGCAACTGGCGCAGGACGGCCGCCCGCCCGGCCCGGAAGTCCTCGTCCGGGACGAAGGCGTACTCCTCCCGGACGGCCGCCGCGTACGCCGCGTACGCCTCGGGAGCCCCGCCGAGGACGGCCAGGTCGGCGTCGCAGAGCACCTCGCCGTCCCGGTCGCCGGGCTCGGGGTCGTGCCCGGTGGTCAGCCGGACGAGGCGGGCCACCCGCTCCACCCGCTCCGCGGGCAGTCCGGCCTCGGTGAGCGCCCGGACGGCGAGCTGGGCGCTGCGCTCCTCGTTCTCCGAGCGGTCGGGCCGGTAGACGGCGTCGTGGAACCAGGCGGCCAGCCGGACGGCGTCCGGGTCCTCGGCGTGCCCGGCGAGGGCGTCCACGTGGTCCAGCACCGCCAGCAGGTGGCCGGTGGTGTGGTACCGGCGCTGCGGCTCGGCCCAGCGCTTCAGCAGGGCGCGCCCGTACGGCTCGGGGTCGACGCCCGCGCCGCAGCGCAGCAGCAGCGCGTTCCAGCGGGCCGCCAGGGAGTCGGTTGCGGGGTGCGGGTCGCTCGCCATGCCGCTCATTGTGGACCCGCCCGCCGATGGCGCCGCACCCGGGTCAGGACCGCCCGGGCTCCGGCAGGAGGAGGGCGAGCAGCAGGGCCAGCGGCGGGACGAAGCACAGCACGGTCAGCACGCCCTGCGGGCCGTGGGCCTCGGCGACCCGGCCCAGCAGCGGGGTGAACAGGCCGCCGACGCTGACGGCCAGCCCGAGGGTGACGCCGGCGGCCGTGCCCGGGCGGGTCGGCAGGTAGTCCTGGCCCAGTTTGACCAGCACGGCGAACGGCAGGTTCAGCGTGAGGCCGGTCAGCACGGCGAACAGCAGCGGCGCGGTGCTGCCCGGCACCAGCAGCAGGCCGGCCAGCGCGGGCACGGCCAGCGCGCTGCCCAGCCGGACGGTACGGACCAGGCCGATCCGGTCCGCGATCCGCCCGCCCAGCAGGGTGCCGGCCACCCCGCCCGCCAGGAAGCAGGTGAGTGCCGCGCCGGCCAGCGTGCGGGAGGCGTGCAGGTGCCGGATCCAGTACAGCTCGACGAAGGTGTTCATCCCGAAGAAGACGATCGAGCGGATGACCTCCACGGCGGTCAGCACGCCGAACGGCCGCCAGCGGTCCCGGCCCGTCCGGGCGGAGCGCGCCGCCGCCGGCGGGCCCTGCCGGCGGTGGCGGCGCAGCAGGACGTACGCGGTCAGCACCGCCGGCGGGACGAACAGGGCCGTCGCGCCGACGCCCCACGCGATCAGGGCCGGGGTGGCCAGGACGGGCGCCAGGAAGAACCCGACGCTGCCGCCGGCCGCGAACACGCTCATCGCCGCCGCGCTGTCGCCCGCGGCCTCCCGGGCGGCCTTGCCCGCGGCCGGGTGGAACATCGCCACGCCGAGCCCGGAGAGCAGGAGCAGGCACCAGACCGCGGGGTACGACGGGACCAGGCCCGACAGTCCCAGGGCGACCCCGGCGACGGCGACGCCCGCGCCGGCCAGCCAGCCGGCCCGGAGCCGGTCCACCGCGATGCCGATGAACGGCTGGGGCACCGAGCTGCCGAGCGTGGCGGCCAGGGTCAGGCCGGACGCCGCGACGTACCCGTAGTGCCGGTCCAGGACGAAGTAGGGCACGCTCGCGGGCACCAGGCCCTGGTAGAGGTCGTCGACGGCGTGGGCGATGCCCCACAGGCGCATCCGGCGCCAGGGCGACGGGGTGTGCGGCGCGGCCGGGGCGGGGGGTTCGAGGGTGCGGGGCGCACCGGTGTCGGTCATGGCCCTCATCCTGCTGACTGGCCGGGGGCGCCGGCTGTCAATACTCTGCCGTCCTGTGCCGACAACCCGCCAACCTCCGGCCCGCCTGCTCCTGGAGGGTCCGACCCGTCAGGAGCTGGCCCACCGGCAGCGCATCGAGTGGCACGACCACGCCGAGCACCAGCTGATCCACCCCAGCCAGGGGGTGCTGCGGGTGTCCACCCCGATGGGCGACTGGGTCGTCCCGCCGCACCGGGCCGTCTGGATCCCGGCCGGGGTCGCGCACGCCCACCGGGCGCACGGGCCGACCAGGATGCTGACGCTCGCCTTCCGCGAGCCGGTCAACCCGCTGCGGATCGACCGGCCCACCGTCCTGGTGGTCACCCCGCTGCTGCGCGAGGTGATCATCAGCCTCACCTCGGACCTGCCGCCGGGGGAGGGTACGGCGGAGCAGCGGCACAACCTGGAGCGCGTCGCCCTGGACCAGCTGCGCCGGGTCGACGCGCTCGCGCTGCACCTGCCCTCGCCGGCCGACGGGCGGCTGCGGGACCTGGCGGCCCTGCTGCACGGCGACCCGGCGGACCAGCGCACGCTCGCCGAGCTCGGCGCGGTCGTCGGTGCGGGCGAGCGGACTCTGAGCAGGCTCTTCCGCCGGGAGACCGGCATGAGCTTCCCGCAGTGGCGGAGCCAGTTGCGGCTGCACCACTCGCTCACCCTGCTGGCCGCCGGATCGTCGGTCACCGCGGTGTCCGCGGCCTGCGGCTACAGCAACCCGAGTGCCTTCATCGAGGCGTTCCGGCAGGCGTTCGGCACCACACCCGGCCGGTACCGGCGGCCCTGACCGGATCAGCGATTCCGGTGGACAGCATATGCCGGTCGCCGATATATATAGAGCCATGACAGAACGCTCCATGCAGGAGCCGACACTGCTTCTGCTCACCGCGCTCGCCGACGCCCCACGGCACGGCTACGCGCTCATCCAGGAGATCGCCGTGATCTCCGGCGGCCGGGTGAAGATGCGCACCGGCACGCTCTACGGCGCCCTCGACCGGCTGCTCCAGCAGGGCCTGATCAGGGTCGAGAGCGAGGAGGTCGTCGACGGCCGGGCCCGGCGCACCTACGCGCTCGCCGAGGCCGGCCGCACCGCACTGGCGGCCGAGGCCGACCGGCTGCGCGCGGTGGTCGCCGAGGCCGACCGCCGGCTGACCGTCATCCGTCCGAGGATCCAGGGGGCCTTCGCATGACCTTCTCCGACACCGCGCTCCGCGCCGCACTGCGGCTCTACCCGGCCGCCTACCGCCGCGAGCGGGCGGACGAACTGAGCGCCGTCTTCGCCGACACCACCGCCGGCGCCGGCCGGGTGGCCACCGCCCGCGAGGCGTTCGACCTCGGTGTGTACGGCCTGCGGCTGCGGACCGGCCTCACCGCGACGGGCGTGACCGGCCGGGCGGTGGCCGTGGCGGCCCCGTTCGCGGTCGGCGCCGCGACCGGACCGGCGGCCTGGAGCGCCCTGGCCACCTGGCACGACGGGCTGTCCGGCGAGAGCGCCGTCTGGCTGGTCTGGCGGCTGACCACGGTGCTCCCGCTGATCTCGCTGGTGGCCATGCTGTTCGGCAGCTGGAAGCCCGCGCGGCGGCTGGCGCTGCCCGCCGTGCTCGCGGTGCCGCTGGTCGCGCTCGCCGGGACGTGGCTGCTCGACGGCTCCGCCGACTTCGGCATGGCGTTCCGGGCCACGGTCTTCGCGCTGCCGTCCGCGCTCTGGAGCCTGACCGTGCCGGCCGCTCCGGCGGACCTGCTCGGCCGGGTGACCGCGCGGCACCGGATCGTCGCCCTGGCGGCCGTGCTGTTCGGCCTCAGCGTGACCGTCCTGCCGGGGCTCTACCGGATCGGCGCGGCCGGCGCCGTCTCGCCGGCCCTGCTGCTGGTGGCGGGGGCGGCGGTACTGGCCGTGGCGGGGGTGCGCCGGGGGCAGGCGCTGCCGCTCGCGCTGCTGGTCGCGCTGCTGCCGGTGCTGGTCTCGGACTTCGCCGTCGGGCTGCACGGCGCCTCGGGGCCGGGCCACCTGCTGCCGCTCGTCGCCGTCCTGGTGCTCGCCGGGGTGGCGGTCGGACTGCGGCTGATGTCGCCCGCCGAGGCGGACGGCCCGGCCGGGAAGGCGCCGGTGCCGGTGGACTGACGGCCGTCGGCCCGGGGTGCGCGCCGGGGGGCGCGTGCCCATGCTGGAGCGAGTGATCGCTCCATCGGCCGAAGGCTCGCCGCAGGGCGGGTGGATGTGGCAGGCTACCGATATGTCTAGACCAATCTTCGAAGTCATCGCGCTGACCGCCCAGGATGCCCAGGCCGCCGAGTCGGGCGGCGCCGACCGGCTCGAACTGGTCACGGACATGGCCGCCGACGGGCTCACCCCGTCGGTGGAGGACTTCGCCAAGATCCGCGCCGCCGTCACCCTCCCGCTGCGGGTCATGCTTCGCGGCCGGGGCGGCTTCGCCTCCGGCAGCCTGGACGAGCTGCGCGCCCGCGCCGCCGAACTGCGCGCCGAGGGCGCGGACGAGTTCGTGTTCGGCTTCCTGGACGCGGACGGCGCCGTCGACCTCACCGCCGTCCGGGCCGTCGCCGAGGCGGTCGAGGGCTGCGACTGGACCTTCCACCGGGCGATCGACCACAGCGCGGACCGGGCCGCCGTCCGGGCCGCCGTCGGCGACCTGCCGGGGCTGGACACCTTCCTGACCTCAGGCGCGGCCGCCGGGGTCGACGCCGGCCGGGAGGTCCTCACGGCCGAACTGGCGAAGGCCGGGCAGCCCGGCTACCGGCAGCGGATCCTGATCGGCGGCGGCCTGCGGGCCGAGCACGTCCCGGGCCTGCGGGCGGCCGGCTTCGACGCCTTCCACGTCGGCGGCGCCGTCCGGGTCCACGGCTGGGACTCGCCGGTCGACGCCGCGAAGGTGGCCGAGTGGCGGGCCCTGATCGACGCCTGAGCCGTCGCGCCGCAGGGGGCGGCCGCACCGTGATCACGG
>NZ_JBHUWW010000135.1:0-24080 GCF_042669755.1 Kitasatospora sp. NPDC057223
CGGTTGTCTGTGCGCCGCCAGGGACTCGAACCCCGGACCCGCTGATTAAGAGTCAGCTGCTCTAACCAACTGAGCTAGCGGCGCCTGTCTGACCCGGGAGACGTTACACGCTGATGAGCTGATCCACCGAATCGCCACCCCTTCGTCACGGTGGGTAGCAGGGGCTCAGCTGGGGGCCTCGGCGCCCTTGCGGGCGTAGTACCACCAGCAGACGACCAGGCAGACGGCGTAGAAGCCGATGAAGACCCAGAGCGAGCTGGTCACCGGGAAGAGCGCGAACATCGCGGGGATGAAGAAGAAGCCGAAGGCGGCGATCGAGGCGGAGAAGCCGGTGACCGCGCCCGCCTCCATCTCGGCCTGCTTGCGGGCCTCCTCCAGGGCCTGCTCGCCCTGGCCGGCCGCGGCGGCCCGGTGCTGGTTGAGAAAGATCACCGGGATCTGCCGGAAGGTCGAGCCGTTGCCGATGCCGGAGAAGAAGAAGGCGGCCAGGAACCCGCCGTAGAACAGCCAGAAGTTGCCGTCGTCGCCGCCGGCCGGGAGGGCGTTGATGACGACGATGATCGAGGCGGCCATGCCGACGAAGGAGATCATCGTGCAGCGGGCGCCGCCGACCTTGTCGCCGAGCCAGCCGCCGAGCCAGCGGGTGAGGGCGCCGATGAACGGGCCGACCCAGGCGTACTTGGTGGCGGAGTAGTCGGGGTTGATCGGGGTGAAGGTGGTGTTGATCAGGTTGGGCAGGGCGGAGGCGAAGCCGATGAAGGAGCCGAAGGTGCCGACGTAGAGCAGGGTCATCACCCAGTTGTGCTTCCGCCGGAAGATGATCTTCTGCTTGGAGAACGGCGCGGCGGCGACCTTGAGGTCGTTCATCAGGAACCAGGCCAGCAACGCCATGATCACCAGCAGCGGGATCCACAGGAAGGCGCCGTTCTGCAGCCAGACGTCGGTGCCGTCCTTCTGCTGGTGCGGCCCGCCGGCCGGCGGGCCGAGGACGGCGGCCGTGATGACGAGCGGCGCGACCAGCTGGACGACGCTGACGCCGAGGTTGCCGAGGCCGCCGTTGATGCCGTTGGCGTTGCCCTTCTTCGCCTTGGGGAAGAAGAAGCCGATGTTCACCATCGACGAGGAGAAGTTGGCGCCGCCGATCCCGCAGAGCGCCGCGATGGCCACCATCACGATGTACGGCGTCGAGGTGTCCTGGACGGCGAAGCCGAGCCAGAGCAGCGGGCCGACCAGGATGATCGTGCTGAACGCCGTCCACCGGCGCTCGCCGACCATCGGGCCGACGAAGGTGTAGACGAGCCGGCCGGCGCCGCCGGTCAGGCCGGGGATGGCGGTCAGCCAGAACTTCTGCGAGTCGCTGTAGGTGAAGCCGACCTTGCTCAGCTGGACGACCGTCACCGACCAGACCTGCCAGACCACGAACGCGAGCAGCAGGGCCGGTACGGAGACCCAGAGGTTCCGGTTGGCGACCCGGCGGCCGGTGGACTCCCAGAACGAAGGATCCTCCGGGTGCCAGGCGGAGATGCTGGACCCGGGGCGGTAGCTGTCCTTGCGGTGGCCCGACTCCCGGTCGGGCTTCTCCTCGGTGGTGCTCAACTCTGCCTGCCTTAAGGGGGAGCCGGAGGGCTTCAGCGGTCGCGCGGGCCGATTCGCCACGCGAGGAGGACGATCAGGAACGAGGCGGCCGAGAAGCCGGTGCACCACCAGGCGGTGGAGGTACGGCCCTCCATCCAGGCGTCGGTGGCGACGGTCAGGGCCCACAGCTGGCCGATCACGATGGTGATCGCGACGACGACCCGGGCGGTGAGCATCGCGGACCGCTCGGGCTCGTGGTCGGTGCCCGCCCCCGGGCCGGGCCCGGTGTGGCGCACCCGCGGGTCGGCGTAGCCGCTGGTGGAGCGGATCTGCGGGTAGCGCTCCGGCACGGGCCGGTTGAGCCGGGGCTCGGCGCTGCCCGGGGTGTACTCCGGCGGGTACGTCATCGCTGCCGCCCGCAGCCGGCCCGGTCGGCGAGCCCGGGGTTGCGGCTGACCAGGCCGCGGCAGAGCCCGGCCTCCTCGCTCTCGCCCGAGCGGGCGGTGCCGACGGCCCAGACGGCGCCGACTGCGTCCTCGACCATGATCACTTTCGGTAGCGGGCGGGGCGGCGGCCCGGCCGTGACCTCGCCCGTCCGGGCGTTGAACACGCCTTCGTGGCACGGGCAGTAGAGCCCGTCCTCCTCGGCGTGGTCATCGCGCCAGAGCACGCCGCAGGCCAGGTGGGTGCAGACGGTGGAGTACCCGACGAGGGTGCCGTCGTCGAGCCGGATCGCCATCGCGCGGTCCTCCTCGCCGGGGTAGTTGAAGGTCACGGCCCGGCCCTTGGGCAGCAGGTCGGCGACCTTCAGCGGGTCGGCCGCGCCGTCGCCGTGCCGGTGCAGCACCCCGGCCGAGACCAGGGTCGATCCGACGGCCAGCCCGCCGGAGACGGTGGCGACGATCCGCAGGTAGTCCCGGCGGGTGGTCAGGGAGTCGGCGCTGATCCGGTCGACCAGGGCGTCCTGCTCCTCGGGCGTTCGCTCGCTCACGCCGGTGCTCCGTTCCCGGGCGTCGGGCGCCCGTTGACCTCGATCACTCTGAGCAGGCCGCCGGCCGCCAGCCCGTCCGAGCGGGAGGCGCCGGTCACCGTGCCGGCCGTGACGTCGGCGACCAGCAGGCCGCCGGGGGGCAGCCCGCCGGGCACGGGGGTGGCGTGCTGTTCGGCGGGCACCACCATGGCGACGCCGGTGCTGACGGTGACCGCCCCGAAGGCGAACATGCTGGAGACGTCCACCCCGGGCCGCTCCGCCCGGAGTTCCTCCAAGGTGCCGTAGAACAGCGCGCCGGTCGGGCACACCGTCGCGCACATCGGTGCCAGCCCGTACGAGGTGCGGTCGTAGCAGAGGTTGCACTTCATCTGGAGCTTGGCTTCGAGGTCGATCTTCGGCACGCCGAACGGGCAGGCGTTCACGCAGTTGCCGCAGCCGATGCAGCGGGTCGGGTCGGCCTCCTGGACGACGCCGTCGGCGGTGATCAGGATGGCGTCGGCCGGGCAGACCTCGGCGCACGGCGCGACCGGGTCCTCGCAGTGCATGCAGACGGTGGGCAGCGAGGCGACCGAGCGGCCCTCGTCCGGGTAGTCCAGGTGGATCATCGACTTGCCGCGGTGCGAGTCGCACTCCCGGCAGGCCGACACACAGGCCTGGCAGCCGATGCAGCGGCCGGGGTCGATGAAGATGGTGCGTCCGAGCATGCCGGGTCAGCCCCTCTCGGCGGTGCCGCGCCCCTGCGGGGCGGTCGGCGGCAGCGGGTCGGTACGGGAGACCTGGGCCTCGGGGTAGCTCTCCCGGCCGGGCGGGGTCGGCGGCGCCGGCACCGGGTCGAGCCGCTCCGCCCGTTCGATCCGCACCGCGCACACCTTGTACTCGGGGATCTTGGAGCGCGGGTCCAGCGCGTCGATGGTCAGCGCGTTCGCCGCCACCGGGTACGGCCAGTGGTAGGGCACGAAGACGTGGTCGGCGCGGATCGCCTCCGTCACCAGCGCGGGCAGCACCGACTCGCCGCGCCGGGTCACCACCCGTACCGCCTCGCCGTTGCGGAACCCGAGCGAGGGGTGGATCTCCACCCACGGCCGGGGCGTCTGCTCGACCAGGGCGCCGAGCCGCCGGGTCTGGTTGCCGGACAGGAAGTGCGCGACCGTGCGCCCGGTGGTCAGCGTCATCGGGTACTCGTCGTCGAACGGGTCGGCCGGCGGGTGCCACTCGACGACCTGGAGGTGCACCCGGCCGTCCGGGTGGTACGTCTTCCCGCCCTCGAACAGCCGTGGTGTGCCGGGATGTTCGAGGTCCGGGCAGGGCCAGGCGATGCCGCCGGTCTCCTCCAGCCGCTCGTACGTGATGCCGTAGTAGTCGATCACCGTGCCGGCCGAGGCCCGGCGCAGCTCGTCGAAGACCTCGCGCGAGCCGGCGAAGTCGAACTTGTCGCCCGCCCCGAGCCGCCGGGCCAGTTCGCACATCACCCAGGTGTCGGTGCGCACGCCGCTCGGCGGCTCCTGGGCCTTGTTGTGCTTCACCACCCGGGCCTCGGCGTTGGCCATCACGCCCTCGTCCTCCGCCCAGGTGGTCACCGGGAACACCACGTGGGCGTTCTGCGAGGTCTCGGAGAGGAAGAAGTCGAACTGCGCGTGGAACTCCAGCTTGTCGTAGCCGTCCTTGACCACCGCGTAGTTGGGCAGCGAGACGAAGGGGTTGTTGCAGATGCCGATCAGCCCGCGGATCTCGCCGCGCTGCATCTGCCAGACCATCTCCATCATCGAGGTGCCGGCCTGCGGGAGGTCGGCCTCCTCGATGCCCCAGATCCCGGCGATCTGCTGCCGGTGCACCGGGTCGTTGATGGACCGCCCGCCCGGCAGCAGGTCGGCCTTCTGGCCGTGCTCGCGGCCGCCTTGCCCGTTGCCCTGCCCGGTGATGGTGCCGTAACCGGCGCCCGGCCGGCCGAGGTTGCCGGTCGCGGCGCACAGGTTGATGACGCTGAGGCAGTTCTCCACGCCCTGGGTGTGGTGCTCGATGCCGCGCGCGTGCCAGGCCATCGCCCGCTCGGCGGTGCCGAACATCCGCGCGACCTGGACGATCTGTTCGGCGGGCACCCCGCAGATCACCGCGGACCGCTCCGGCGGGTACTCGGCGACCTTGGCCCTCAGCTCGGCCCAGCCGGTGGTGTGCGCCTCGACGAAGGCCTCGTCGGTGAGCCCCTCCTCGACGATCACGTGCAGCACGGCGTTGAAGAACGCCGAGTCCGTGCCGGACTTGAGGGCGACGTGGACGTCGGCGGTGCGGGCGACCGCCGTCTCGCGCGGGTCGATCACGATCAGCTTGGCGCCGCGGTCCCGGGCTCCCCAGACGTACTGCGTCATCACCGGGAAGCACTCGCCGACGTTGGAGCCGGCGATCAGGAGGCAGTCCGTCTGCAGGATGTCGGAGAACGGGTTGGCCGCCCGGTCGATGCCGAAGGCCAGCTTGTTGGCCCCGGCGGCGCTCACCATGCAGAGCCGGCCGTTGTAGTCCACGTGCCGGGTCTTCAGCGCGACCCGGGCGAACTTGCCCACCAGGTAGGTCTTCTCGGAGAACAGGCTGGCGCCGCCCAGCAGCCCGAAGGCGTCCACTCCCTGCTCGCGCTGGATCCGCCGGATCTCGTCCACCGTGTACGACAGCGCCTCCTCCCAGGTGGCCTGCCGGAACGGCTCGTCCCGGGAGCGGCGGATCAGCGGTGCGGTCAGCCGGTCCGGGTGGTTGACCTGCTGGTAGGCGTTGATCCCCTTGGGGCAGAGCCGCATCCGGTTGATGTCGTGGTTGCGCGGCTCGACGCCGAAGACCTTGCCCGCGCTGTTCACCCGCAGGTACATCCCGCACTGCACACCGCAGAAGCAGCAGTGCGTCGGGACGAGGGTCTCCTCGGCCTGGTCGGCCCGCCAGCCGGACGCCGGCAGGCCGCCCGCGTCGCGGAAGTTGCGGGTGCCGCGCGGGGAGACGGACGGATCCAGCGGCACGAACTCGGCCGTCACTTGTAACCCCGCTTCACGTGGGAGAGGTAGGCACTGCCGCGCAGCACCCGCTTGCAGCGCGGGCAGTACTCGGCCCACTCGTCGAAGCCGAGCCGGAGGTCGCGCATGGTGGCGCGCAGGTTCTCCACGTACGGCGCGGCGTCGACCGGCTCACCGCACTTGCGGCAGGCGAACACCTGCTGCCCGGCCGCCCGCCGGGCGGTGTACTTGAACAGCTGCATCCCGACGGCCGCCGGGCGCTGCACGATGTGGAAGAACTTGCCGAACGGCAGGTACACCAGCGTCAGCACCACCGAGGCCATGTGCAGGATCGAGAGGAACTCGTAGCCGCCGCCGTGCAGGGCCAGCTCGGAGAAGGTCAGCAGCAGGCCCGTCACCGAGATGGTGAGCAGCGCGATCAGCGGTACGAAGTCGTAGCCGAAGCGCTGCCCGGTGATCGCCTCGCGGTCCCGGAAGCGCCGCCAGAGGAAGTACCCGGCGCCCGCGATGACCAGCACCGCCGCCAGGTCGAGCCCGTGGTACATGGCCCAGCCGAAGAAGCTCGCCGAGTCGAAGCCCAGCACCTTGAAGCCCCAGATCCGCATCTCGTACCCGGGCCCGGCCGCGCTGGAGGCGGTGAAGGTGAACCAGCCCCAGGTCAGCGGGAAGGTGATCGCGGCGGCCAGCAGGCAGCCCCAGAACATCAGCTGGTGCGCGGCCCAGCGCGCGTGCGAGCGGGCCCCGAGGAACTTCTGGAACCCCAGGTAGGTGGCGATCATGCGGGGCAGCGCGGTCGGGGCGCTGCGCAGGTTGTCCCAGGACAGCGCCGCCCGCCAGCCCTGCCGGAACAGCCTGCGGGCGGCCGGCGCCGAGACCCACACGGTGTACCGGTAGGCGATGCCGAAGGCCAGGAAGACCGTCGCCACGGTGTAGGGGACGAGCGCCGAGTCGAAGTCCCGCAGGCCCCGGCTGCCCAGCACGATGGCCACCAGGAGCAGCAGCGTCACTCCGGTGGCCACCAGCGACGCCCGGACGGTGACGGACCGGCCGGGCGGTGCGGGGTCGGGCGGGTGCTCGTGGGGCGGGGCGTCCGCCGACTCGGTCACTGCCACCGGGGTACCTCCAAGCAGGCGTGGGTACGGCTGCTTCGGAAGCTACTGACGGTCCGTCGGCCCCGCGCGCCGGGCGGTGCGTACGGGTGAACGGGGCCGGCCGGGTCAGCCGGCCGGCGGGTGGTGGCAGGCCGCCGCGTGGTCCGCGCCCGGGGAGGCGTCGGCGAGCGGCGGGGCCTGCTGCTCGCAGCGGGCGCGGGGCGCGGCGTCGAGAGCGGCGTAGACGGGGCAGCGGGTGCGGAAGGCGCAGCCGGTGCGGCGCTCGGTGGGGGAGGGCGGGTCGCCCGCGAGCAGGATGCGGGTGCGGGAGCGCTCGGCGGCGGGGTCGGGCAGCGGGACGGCGGAGAGCAGGGCCCGGGTGTAGGGGTGGCGGGGGCGGTCGAAGACGGCGGAGACCTCGCCCTGCTCCACGGTGCGGCCGAGGTACATCACGCTGACCCGGTCGGCGAGGTGGCGGACGACCGACAGGTCGTGGGAGACGAAGAGGTACGCCGGCCCCAGTTCGGCCTTCAGCCGCTGCAGCAGGTTGAGCACGCCGGCCTGGACGGACACGTCCAGGGCCGAGACGGGTTCGTCCAGGACGAGCAGCTTCGGCCGGACGGCCAGCGCGCGGGCGATCGAGATCCGCTGGCGCTGCCCGCCGGAGAACTGGTGCGGGTAGCGGGCGGCGTGCGCCGGGTCGAGCCCGACCTGGCGCAGCAGCTCGGGTATCCGCCGGGCGATCAGCTCGCGCGGGGCGCGCTGGGCGCGCAGCGGTTCGGCGATCACGTCGCCGACGGGCAGCCGGGGGTCGAGGCTGGCCATCGGGTCCTGGAAGACGATCTGGAGTTCGGCGCGGAGCCGGTGTGCGGCGGCCCGGGTGAGCCCGGCGGTGTCCTGGCCGAGGATCTCGATCCGGCCGGCCTGCGGCTTCGCCAGGTTCAGCAGCTCGTACAGCGTGGTGGACTTGCCCGAGCCGGACTCGCCGACCAGCCCGAGCGTCTCGCCGGCCCGGATGTCCAGCTCGACGCCGTCGACGGCGTACACCTCCCCGGCCCTGCGCCGGAACACGCTGCCCTTGAGCACGGGGAAGGTCCTGACCAGCCCGCTGACCCGCAGCACGGGCCCGCGCTCCGCCCGGGGCGGGGCCGGTGCGGCCGGCGGGACGGGCGGGACGGGGTAGACCTCGGCCGGGGCGGCCCGGCGCGCGGCGAGCTCGTCCGCCCGGACGCAGGCCGCCAGGTGGCCGGCGGCGCCGTCCGGGCCGGTCAGCGCGGGTTCGGCGGTGCGGCAGCGGTCCTCGGCGAGCGGGCAGCGGGGCGCGAACGGGCAGCCGGGCGGCAACTCGGCCATCGCGGGCGGGGCGCCGGGGATCGGCACCAGCGGCCCGCCCCGGGCGTCCAGCCGGGGGACGGCGCCGATCAGCCCGAGCGTGTACGGGTGCCGGGGCCGTGCGAACAGCTCGTCGACGCCCGCCGTCTCCACCACCCGGCCCGCGTACATCACGGCGACCCGGTCGGCCATTCCGGCGATCACCCCGAGGTCGTGGCTGACCAGGACGAGCGCGGCGCCGGTCTCCCGCTTCGCGGTCCGCAGCACGTCCAGCACCTGGGCCTGGATGGTGACGTCCAGGGCGGTGGTGGGCTCGTCGGCGAGCAGGACGTCCGGGTCGTTGGCGACGGCCATGGCGATCATCGCGCGCTGGCGCATGCCGCCGGAGAACTCGTGCGGAAAGCCGTCCAGGGCGCGGCCGGGGTCGGGGATGCCGACCAGGTCGAGGAGTTCGGCGGCGCGTCTGCGGGCGGCGGCCCGGTCGAGCGGCTGGTGGATGCGCAGCGCCTCGGCGATCTGGTCGCCGATCCGGTGCACGGGGGTGAAGGCGGAGAGCGGGTCCTGGAAGACCATCGCGATCCTGCGCCCCCGGACGGCGGCCAGTTCGCGGTCCGGCAGGCCGACCAGCTCCCGGCCGTCCAGCCGCACCGAGCCCCGGACGGCGGCGGTGCCCGGCAGCAGGCCCAGGACGGCGAGCGCGGTGACGGACTTGCCGGAGCCGGACTCGCCGACGATGCCGAGCGTCTCGCCGCGCCGCACGGTCAGGTCCACCCCGCGTACGGCGGGCACGGCGCCCCGTCCGCGCGGGCCGGCGAAGTCCACCCGCAGGTCGCGGACGGTCAGCAGGTCGGTGGCGGTGGCGGTGCTCAACTGCTGCTCCGGTTCCCGGTGCGGCGCCGGCGGGCGGGGCGGGCACCCTCGGAGGTCGGGTCGAGGGCGTCGCGCAGCCCGTCCCCGACCAGGTTGACGGCGAGGACGAACAGCACCAGCAGCCCGGCGGCGAAGTAGAACAGCCAGGGGAACACCGGTGCTTCGGAGGTGCCGGCGGCGAGCAGGGTGCCGAGCGAGACGTCCGGGGCGCGGACGCCGAAGCCGAAGTAGGAGAGCGCCGTCTCGCTCATCACCGCGCCGCCGACCGCGATGGTCGCGTCGATGATCAGGAAGGAGGCGACGTTCGGCAGGATGTGCCGCAGGATGATCCGCAGCGGCCGCACCCCCATGAACTGCGCGGCGCGGACGAACTCGCGTGCCTTCAGCGAGATCGTCATCGAGCGGATCACCCGGGCGGTGATCATCCAGTTGAACAGGGCGAGCAGCGCGACGAAGGCGATCCAGCCGGCGCCCCTCAGCTTCGGCGAGACGATGGTGATGAGCAGGAAGCTCGGCAGCACCAGCATCAGGTCGACCAGGAACATCAGCAGCCGGTCCGTCCAGCCGCCGAAGTACCCGGCGCAGGCGCCGACCAGCGAGGCCAGCGCGGTGGAGAACAGGGCGACCAGCAGGCCGATCACCAGCGACTTCTGCAGGCCGCGCAGGGTCTGCGCGAAGACGTCCTGGCCGATGCCGTTGGTGCCGAACCAGTGGGTGGCGGAGGGCGGCCGGCGCAGCGCGGTGTAGTCCGGGGTGGCGTAGTCCCAGGGGATCAGGTGCGGGCCGGCGAAGGCGAGGACGAACAGCAGCAGCACCGTCACGGCGCCCGCCACCGCCCAGCGGGCGGCCAGCAGCCGGCCGAGCACCAGGCGTCCGCGCCCGGCCGGCCGGAGGCCGTCGCCGATCGGCGCGGCCGCGGGGGGCGCGGCGGCGATCTGTCCGGCGTCCGTCATGAAGTCCGCACTCTCGGGTCCAGGGCCGCGTGCAGGGTGTCGGCCAGGAAGCCGGAGGCGAGCACCACCACCGCCGCGAAGAGGTTGACGGCGACCACCGCGTTGACGTCCTGTTCGTTGATCGACTGGATGAACCACTCGCCCATGCCGTGCCAGCCGAAGATCGTCTCGGTGAACGCGGCGCCGGTGAAGATGCCCAGGAAGCTGTAGGCGAACATCGTCGACATCGGGATGACGGCCGTCCGCAGGCCGTGCCGCAGCAGCGCCTGGTTGCGGGTCAGGCCCTTGGCCTCGGCGGTGCGCAGGTAGTCGGAGCCGAGCACGTCCAGCATGGTGCCGCGCTGGTAGCGGCTGTACGTGGCGAGGCCGCCCAGCGCGAGCGAGAGGGTCGGCAGCAGCAGGTGCAGGGCCCAGTCGCCGAGGTGGGCGCCGAGCCCGCCGGTCAGCCCCGGCGTCTCGTAGCCGGTGAACGGGACGACCTCGTGGCCCGCGATGTCCTTGGCGGCGATGGCGCCGTTCTTGAGGAGCAGCGCGAGCAGGAACACCGGGGTGGAGAGCAGGACGAACGAGACCAGGGTCAGCGCGCGGTCGGAGATCCGGTACTGCCGCACCGCGCTCCACGCGCCGCCGGCCACCCCCAGCAGCATCCCGAGCAGGCTGCCGATCAGCAGCAGCCGCAGCGAGACCTGGACCCGGCGGCGGAAGTCGTCGTTCACGGGGGTGTCGTGGATGGTGCGGCCGAGGTCGCCGTGCAGCAGGACGCCGCCGGCCCAGTGGCCGAAGCGCTCCACCACGGGCGTGTGGTCGTTGATGTTGAGCGCGGTCAGCTGGCGTTCCACCGAGGCGGCGGCGGGGTGCGGCACCTTCGCCTCGAAGTAGGCGCGGGGCTGGAGCGCACTGGAGGACAGCGCGTACGAGAGGAAGACCGCGGCGACCAGCAGCACCGCGTAGTAGCCCGTGCGTTTCACCAGGTAGCGGACCATCTCAGCCGCCACCGGGGGTGGCGGTGTCGTTCGTGCACCTGGTGGACATGGTGATTGGCCTTCGCTCGATGGGTGGTCTGAGCAGGTTCGCGCAGCAGCCCTGTGGGCGCGGCCGGTGGGCCGTGCCGGGGTGCGACGCGTACCGCTTCGGCGGGGTCGGCGAAGCGGCAGGTCAGAGTGTTGCACCGGCCTACGGCCGCTGTGTTGCGGCGGTATTGCGGCCTGTTTCATTTCGATCAGATGTGAACATCACCCTCTGGTACGGAAACTGATCGGCTGTTACGTTCGCCTGGCCGGCACCGACTTGGCTGCCCACGCTCAAGTGCCGCCACACCTGGTGGTGCCCAACTCGTCGAAACCCGACCTGTTGAAGACCGACCCGTTGAAGCCCGACTCCTGGCCGCCCGATCCGTCGAGGTCCCGACCCGGGGCCCGGCCCCGACCTCCCGAGGAGATCCCTCATGGACGCATCCAGCCCCGCCCGCCGCCTCACCCGGGCGGCCACCCTCGCCGCCGCCGTCGCACTGGCGCTCACCGCGTGCAGCTCGGGCGGCGGCGCGGCGGGCGACAGCGTGGCGAAGAGCGAGCCGCCGGGACAGGGCTCCAGCGACACCAACCCGAAGCCGCTGGACCAGATCAAGGACGGCGGAGAGGTCCGCTACCCGCTGTACCAGTGGATCACCCAGTGGAACCCGTTCCAGGTCGACGGCCGGTACGGGGACGCGGTCGAGATCATGCGCGTGCTGGAACCCGACCTCTTCAAGGTGGACGCCTCCGGCACCTTCCGGCCGGCGGCCGACTACCTGCTCGACGCCGAGGTCACCTCCACCTCCCCGCAGGTGATCACCTACAGGCTCAACCCCAAGGCCAAGTGGTCCGACGGCAAGCCGCTGAGCTACCTCGACTTCAAGGCGGACTGGCAGGCCACCAACGGCAAGGACCAGGCGTACAACATCGCCGACTCCTCCGGCTACGAGCTGATCTCCGCCGTCGAACAGGGCGCCGGCCCCGGCGAGGTGAAGGTGACCTTCTCGGAGCCGTACGCGGACTGGCAGAACCTGTTCAGGCCGCTGATCCCGGCCGCCGGCATCGCCACCCCGGACGACTTCAACAAGGGCTGGGTCGAGAAGGTGCCGGTCACCGCCGGCCCGTTCACCATCGGCACCGCCGACAAGACCGCGCAGACCCTCACCCTCGTCCCGGACCCGAACTGGTGGGGGACGAAGCCCAAGCTGGACAAGGTCACCTACCGGGTGATGTCCCAGTCGGCCGTCACCCAGGCGTTCCTGAACAACGAGATCGACCTGGCGACGGCGGGAACCGCCACGGCCTACGGGCAGCTCAAGGACGCCAAGGACGCCGTGATCCGGGCCGCCAGCCCGTGGGACGAGGTGCACCTGTCGTTCGGCAGCGGGGGCGCCGTCGCGGACCAGAAGGTGCGGCAGGCGCTCGGGCGCGCGCTGGACCGGCAGTCACTCATCAAGATCGCCAACAACGGCGTGCCGGTCGAGTTCAAGCTGCTCGGCAACCACATCTTCATGCCCAACCAGGCCGGCTACCAGGACAACTCCGGCGACTGGGGGAAGTTCGACCTCGCGGCGGCCAAGCAGCTGCTCGACGAGGCGGGCTGGAAGGAGGCCGCCGCCGGGCAGCCGCGCACCAAGGACGGGCAGCCGCTCGAACTGCACTGGATCTTCAACGACGGGGCCGCGCAGGCCCAGGTCGACCTGGCCACCGCCGCCCAGAGCATGTGGCTGGCCGCGGGGGTGAAGGTCGACATCGACAAGGTCGCCAGCAACGACTTCTTCGCCAAGTACGTCAACCAGGGCAAGTTCGACATCGCCAGCTGGCGCAACACCGACTCGTTCCCGCTCTCCACCAGCCTCTCGAACTTCCGGCTGCCGCAGGGCGACAACGTGTTCGGCAACTACTCCAAGATCGGCAGCCCCGAGGTCGACGCCCTGCTGAAGAAGGCGGCCGGCTCGGTCGACCCGGCGGAGGCCGCGAAGCTCTACAACCAGGCGGACGCCAAGATCTGGGAGCTCGGCCACACGGTGGAGCTGTACCAGCGCCCGACCGTGCTCGCGGTCCGCAAGGGCCTCGCCAACGACGGGGCGTTCGGCCTGGCCAGCTCGGACCTCACCAAGACCGGCTGGGAGAAGTAACCCTCCCGTCTCCCCCTTCCGGAGCGCAGGCGGCCGGCGGCGGCGAACGCCGACAGGGGGCGCTGACGAGCAGCGCGGTGATCACGGGGCCGGCGGTGCGGACACGGCGGAACGGCAGGTGACGCCCGCCCCGTGTCCCACCACCGGCCTTGACCTTCCGCGTTGCCCGCAGGGCGCCCATGTCGTCGTTCCACCTGATTCCGGCCGGGGACGAATCTAGCGGGGCGAACGATGCGGACCTGACGTGCGCCACGGGGCGCGCCCGGAACCTGCCGAGCTGTCACCCGGATCGCGCACCGCCTCGTCAACTATCGCTGACAGTACGGCAAAACGGGTGAAACCGGTACGTTCGGCGTGCCGTGGGGTTGCGTGTGTTGGTGCTCGCTGCCGCTGCCCTGCTGTCAGGATCGCCGGGACAGCACCCCTCGGAAGGCGAGCAGATGACCGGCGGCCCCGCAGCACCCCGACCCCCAGCGACCCGTACCCGCAACCCCGACACGCAGCCCGTCCGGAGGATGGTCCCGCGCAGCTGGGACGAACCCCACCGCGCCGCCACCCCGCTGGAGCTCTTCTTCGACCTCTGCTTCGTGGTCGCCGTCGCCCAGGCCGGCCGCGAACTCGCGCACGACCTCGCGGCCGGGCACGTCCAGGTCGCGCTGGTCGGCTACCTGTTCGCGTTCTTCGCGATCTGGTGGGCCTGGATGAACTTCACCTGGTTCGCCTCCGCCTACGACTGCGACGACGTGCCGTACCGGATCACCACCCTCGTCCAGATCACCGGTGTGCTCATCCTCGCGGCCGGCGTGCCCCGGATGTTCGCCGACCAGGACCTCGCCCTCGCCGTCACCGGCTACGTGGTGATGCGGCTGGCGATGGTCACCCAGTGGCTGCGCGCCGCCAGGAGCGAGGAGGGCCCGGCCCGCACCGTCGCCCTGCGGTACGCCGCGGGCATCACCCTCGTCCAGATCGGCTGGGTCCTCGTCCTCCAACTCCCGGCGGACGTCCGGCCGTACGTCATCCCGCTCGGGGTCCTCGCCGAGCTCGCCGTCCCCCTGCTGGCCGAACTGCGCACCCGGACCAGCTGGCACCCGCACCACATCGCCGAACGCTACGGCCTCTTCACCCTGATCGTCCTCGGCGAGACGGTGGCCGCCGCCACCGTCGCCGTCCAGTCGGCGGTGGACGAGCACGAGGCCCTCGGCCGGCTGGTCCCGATCGCCGTCGGCGGCCTGCTGCTCTGCTTCGCCGCCTGGTGGATCTACTTCGCCCGCTCCGTCCACGAGCACCTGCGGGCCAACCGGCAGGCGTTCGTCTGGGGCTACGGCCACTACCTCGTCCTCGGCTCGGCCGCCGCGATCGGCGCCGGCCTGGAGGTGGCGGTCGAGTCCGCCGTCCACCAGGCCCACATCTCCGAGACCGCCGCGACCGCCGCCGTCACCGTCCCGAGCGCCCTCTACCTGCTCACCGTCTGGCTGCTGCACTCCCGCCACAACAAGTCCGGCCCCGCCCAGGCCGTCCTCCCCGCCGCCGCGGCCGCCGTCCTCGCCTGCACCGCCCTCGGCACCCCCGGCGTCCTGGCCGCCGGCCTGGTGGCCGCCGCAGCGGTGGCCGCGGGCGTGGCACTGGCCGCCCGGGAGGGGTGACCGGCCCGAGTGCGCTCCGGCGGTGTTGTCGGTGGGGCGTGCGAGGATGCCGGGGCCAGGAGTGTCGAAGGTGATTGTGAGGCCCTGCCATGCCGCCGTCCGTACCCGACCGGTTCGACGATCTGCCGTACGGGCATCTGCTGCAGCCGCAGGCGGGGCCGCTGCGGCGGGACGAGCGGTACGACACGGTGCACTTCGACGGCGGGGAGTACACCGACCAGGCGGCCGGGGGCGCGACGTTCCTGGAGTGCGCGTTCACGGGGGTGGCGTTCAGCAGGGTGAAGCTGCGGCAGGCGCGGTTCAACGAGGTGTGGGTGCAGGGCAGCCGGTGGGTGGCGTGCGACCTGTCGGAGAGCGAGTGGCAGGACGCCTCGGTGCTCGGCGGGGTGCTGGCGGGGATCGCCGCGCACGGGTCGGCGCTGCGCCGGGTGGTGCTGCGCCAGTGCAAGCTGGAGGCGGTCAACCTGCGGGCGGCCGTCCTGCGGGACGTGGTGTTCGAGGACTGCGTGCTGCGGGACGTGGACTTCGGGGACGCGAAGCTGACGGGGGTGACGTTCCCGGGGTCGACGCTGGAGGAGGTGCGGCTGCGCGGGGCCAAGCTGTCGAAGGTGGACCTGCGCGGCGCCGTCGGGCTGGGGCTGACCGACGGGCACGAGGGGCTGCGCGGGGCGCTGATCAGCAGTAGTCAGTTGTTCGAGCTGGCACCGCAGTTCGCCCAGGCACTGGGCATCACGGTCAAGGACCGCTGACGCCGGGCGTTCACCCGGTGAGCGCCCGTCGACGCGCGGGCGAACAGTCCCGTAATCCTGCTGCGCGGCTCTGGCCCGCTGCTCCGGCCTGCGTGAGGATGCTCCGCGACCGGTGTCGTGTCCACAACGTGTGTACACAACATCGCTAGCGAAGGGACGGGCCGGTCTGATGGCCGAGCTGAGTCGTAGGAAGTTCATGGCCCTCTCCGCGAGTGCGGCGGCGGGCGCGGCGGTGGCGGGTTCGACCGCCGCCGGCGCCGCCGCCACCGCCTCGGCGGCGGGCCTGGCGAACACCGGCACACTCACCGACGCCCAGCACATCGTGGTGCTGATGCAGGAGAACCGCAGCTTCGACCACTACTTCGGGACGCTGCGCGGCGTGCGCGGCTTCGCCGACCGCAGCGCGATCCAGGTGGCGGGGGGCTACAGCGTCTTCAACCAGCCGAACGGCCTCGGCCGGCAGTACCCGTGGGCGTTCAGCGCCACCAAGCCGGCCGGCGGCGCGGACCCGGAGCGCCTCGCACAGTGCAACGGCGACCTCGCGCACTCGTGGAACGACCAGCACACCGCCTGGAACGGCGGCAAGATGGACTCCTGGGTGCTCGCCAAGGGCAACGTCCGCACCCTCGGCCACCTCCAGCGCGCCGACATCCCGTTCCACTTCGCGCTCGCCGAGAACTGGACGATCTGCGACGCCTACTTCTGTTCGACGCTGAGCGCGACCGGCCCGAACCGCACGTTCCACTGGAGCGGCACGATCGACCCGGCGGGCACGGCCGGCGGCCCGGCCTACAACGGCGGCGACGAGTCCGGGCTGCGCTGGCAGACGTACGCCGAGGCGCTGCAGAACGCCGGGGTCAGCTGGAAGGTCTACCAGAACGCCGCCGACAACTACGGCGACAACGCCCTGGCGTACTTCAAGCAGTTCACCGACGCGCCGGCCGGCAACCCGCTGCACGACCGGGGCATGGGCTCCGTCCCGAAGGTCACCGGCCGCACCCCGGACGACATCGCGGCCGCGATCCGCGCCGACGTGCTGAACGGCACCCTGCCGCAGGTCTCCTGGGTGGTCGCCGACGAGGCCTCCTCCGAGCACCCGTACGCCACGCCCGCCGACGGCGCGCACTTCGTGCACATGGTGATGGACGCGCTGAACGCGGACCCGAACGTCTTCAACTCCACCGTCATGTTCCTCAACTACGACGAGAACGACGGCTTCTTCGACCACGTACCGCCGCCGTCGCCGCCGGCCGGCACCGCGGGTGAGTTCTACAGCAACACGGCGATCGGCCTGGGCTTCCGGGTGCCGATGATCGCGATCTCCCCGTGGAGCCGCGGCGGCTGGGTGAACTCCGAGGTCTTCGACCACACCTCGGTGCTGCGCTTCATGGAGCGCTGGACGGCCGCCATCGGCAAGCCCGCGACCTGCCCCAACATCAGCGCCTGGCGCCGCAAGGTGACCGGCGACCTGACCGGCGTCTTCGACTTCGCCAACCCGGTGTACGGGATGCCCGCGCTGCCGAACACCGACGCCGTCATCGGCCTGTCCGCCTGCGGCCCGCTGCCCAACCCGGCGCCGGTCACCAACGCGCTGCCCGCGCAGGAGGGCGGCACCCGCCCGGCCCGCGCGCTGCCGTACCAGCCGAACGCGAACCTGGACCACCTGGAGTTCGGCGCGAACAGCGTGATGAAGGTGTGGCTGAAGATGGCCAACACCGGCCCGGCCGCCGTGAGCGCCTCGCACTTCGCGGCGTACGCCAACGCCTACCGCAGCGGCGGGCCCTGGCAGTACACGGTGGACGCGGGCGGCGAGCAGAGCGACTTCTTCAACGTCGGCCCGGGCTACGGCAACGGCCCCTACGACCTGAGCGTCACCGGCCCGAACCGCTTCCTGCGCCGCTTCAAGGGCGACGCCACCAAGGCCGGCAAGAACGCGGCGGTCACCGCCTCGTACGCGGTCGAGGCCGGCAGCGGCAAGCTGGCGCTCTGGTTCCGGATGGCCAACTCCGCGGCGGCGGCGGTCACCTTCACCATCACGTCGAACAACTACCGCACCGGTACCTGGACGTACCAGGTGCCGGCCGGCGGCAGTGTCAGCGACTTCTTCAACGCCGTCGCGGGCCAGAACGGCTGGTACGACTTCACCGTCACGGTGAGCTCGGACAGCACCTGGTCGCAGCGCTTCTCCGGCCACCTGGAGACCGGCGCGGCCAGCGTCACCGGCTGATCCCGCCGATCCGCCGCCGCCCGCCCGGCCACCGGTGGCCGGGCGGGCGGCGCGGGCGGTCTCAGGACAGGGTGCGCCGCTGGTCCGCCGCGTCGGACTCCTCGAACGGGGGCGGGCCGGGCGGGCCCGGGACGGTGTGCGGTTTCTGCGCCGCGGTGCGGCCCCTGGCCGGCGGGGAGGCGCCCGCGGGCCTGCGGGTGAAGACGTCCGCCCCCATCTGCATCGCCTCCTGCACCAGGGCGTTCCACTCGCCGGCGAGGTCAGCGAGTTCGGTGCTCGCCGCGGCGGTGGCGTCCTCGGCGCGGGACAGCTGGCTGCGCACCGCGTCGAGGAGTTCGACCAGGCCCTCGATCTCCTGCTCGTTCCTGCGCCGTTCCTCCGCCCGCTGCTGCTGCCAGCCGGCGATCTCGGCGGCGAACCGGGCCCGCTGGTCGACGAGCCCGGCCTGTTCCGCCAGGACGACGGCGAGGTGGCGGCGCACCTGTGCGTCGGCGTTGCTGATCCACAGGTGGACGCGGGCGAGTGCGACCTCCGTCATGACCAGGACCGCGGCGGTGGCGGCGGCGAGGAACGGCCCCCACGGGGTCCCGCGGCCGCCGACCGTCACCAGTGCGAGGCCGGCGACCGGAAGAAGCACTCTCAGTACCGAAGTCGATGCGGACGCATGTCTCGCCATGCCTCGCTTCACCTCTATCTCTGTGCGGTGTTGCCCCCCGCCTGCTCCTGATCCCGCTCGCTGTCCCGTTGCATGCCGATGGCCTGCCGGATGTTGGCGAGGAGGATTTTGCGAATCATGGGGTTGCTGATGCCCCATGCGTCTGCCGCTTCCTCAGGAGTGATGGGCAGTGAGCGTACTCGTTCTGACAGATCGTTGGCGGAATCCGGCGAGATGACCCCGCCGCGCACGAGCAGGTCGTGCAGATCGAGGTGGACGGCCCGGGCGATGCGCTCGAACTGGGAGGGCCGGGGCAGGGTCTCGCCACGCAGCATGCGCCCGACGGCGGACGCGCTCATCCCGGTGTCCTTGGCCAGGGCGGCCCGCCCGCCGGACCCGGTCCTGAGGTTGTACCCGGCGCGCTGGGCGGCCGCGTGGACGACTGCCCCGAAGCGCTCGGCTGGTGTCGTCGGCTCTGCGCCGTCGTGTGTGGTGGGCATGTCGGCAGGCTACCGCGCGTGCATGCCGAGGTGTAGTGGCTTGCATGCATGCATCATTGCAGATCGCGCCGCTTTGGGTGGTAAGTCCGTTGCAATGACGGCTGAACGCCTGGATCTTGGTCGGCGATTTCCCCTCTACGGGTACCTCGAAAGCCCTTGCTTGCATGCGTGCGAGGCCATTATGTTGTCGCTCGCGCAGGCCGGGCCTGCGCAGCCCGCAGCACCGGCACGGCTCGGACCGAGGGAGCAGACTTGACCTGTCACGGCATCAACACGGCGCCACCGACACTCATCCGGCAGGCCCAGGCCGGGGATCCGGCGGCCTGGACGGAGCTGTACCGGACGTACCGGGGCCCGGTGCTGGCCTACCTCTGGCGCCGCACGGCCGACCGGGCGCTGGCCGAGGACCTCACCCAGGACACCTTCGTGCGGGCGATGCGCTGCATCGGCGGGTACCGGTGGACGGGCACGGACATCGGCGCCTGGTTCGTCACGATCGCCCGGAACCTCCTGGTGGACCACCTCAAGCGCCGTTCGACCAGCCGGGAGACCGTGGTGGCCGCCGTGGCGGACTCGGACTCCGGGGTCCGGGTCGAGGCCGCCGTCCTCGCCGCGCTCGACGCGGCCCGGGTCGGCGTCGCGATGGGCACCCTGACCGACGCCCAGCGCCGGGCGCTGCGGCTGCGCTACTGGGACGGCCTGACCTCGCGGGAGATCGCCGTCGCGACCGGCCTGCGGGTCGGCGCCGTGAAGACGCTCACCTACCGGGCGCGCGGCTCGCTGCGCCGGGCGCTCGCCCCCGCCGTCTGACCACCGGGAAAGCCGAGTGAGGGAAGGAAGCCGGCGATGACCATGGGACACGGCGCCGGGCGGCACCGGCGCAGCGCCGAGTCGTGGAAGGCGATGACGCGGGAGCTCGCGCAGCTGGGGGAGGCCCTGGCCGAGCAGCAGCGCCGGCTGGCGGCGGCCGCCGACCTGATCACGGGCCTCACCGCCGAAAGGGACGCGCTCCGCGCCGCCGCGTCGGCCGCCGGGCCGCGCCCGCGCACCGCACCGGAGCGGTTCCGGCACGGTGTGCGCGCGGCCCGGCAGCAGCGCGGCGCGCTCGGCTGAGGCCCGTCGCCGGCACCGCCTCCACCGCCGTCAGACGGCGTTGAGGCCGTGTGCGGCGAACAGCTCCCGGGCGGCCGCGACCTGCCGGGGCGTGGGCGTGGGGGTGCCGGCCAGCGGGAAGTCCTGGCCGAGGGCCTCGTACTTGGCGGCGCCCAGCTTGTGGAAGGGCAGCACGTCGACCCGGGAGACGTTGCCGAGCGAGGCGGCGAAGGCGGCGACGCCCTCGACGTTCCCGGTCGGATCGGTCAGGCCGGGGACGAGGACGAACCGCACCCAGACGTCCTTGCCGAGATCGGCGAGCCGCCGCGCGAAGTCCAGGGTCGGGTCCAACTGCCGCCCGGTGACCTTGCGGTAGAGCTCGCGGTCCCAGGACTTGATGTCCAGCAGGACGAGGTCGACGTCGGCCAGCAGCGAGTCCGTGGCCCGGGCGCCGAGGAACCCGGAGGTGTCCAGCGCGGTGTGCAGGCCCAGCTCGTGCTTGAACCGGTGGAACAGCTCACCCGCGAAGACCGGCTGCAGCAGCGGCTCGCCGCCGCTGACGGTGGCGCCGCCGCCGGCCGCCCGGATGAAGGCGGTGTACTTCCGGGCCTCGGCCACCACGTCGTCGGCCGTGGTGCGTCTGCCGTTCCGCATCTTCATGGTGTCGGGGTTGTGGCAGTACAGGCAGTTCAGCGGGCAGCCCGCGAGGAAGGTGACGAAGCGGGTGCCGGGACCGTCCACACCGGTGGAGAGGTCCCAGGAGTGCACGGACCCGCTGACCGGGCGCCGGGTGGCGGCGCCGGCCGGGGTGGTCGCGCAGCTGTGCGCGAGCGGTTCGTCGGCGCTGGGCTCGCCCGCGGCGGTTCCGGCCGGCGGGCCGACCGGGATGACGGTGCCGAGCATGGTGGCCATCGCGGGGCCTCCTACAGCGATCCGTGGAAGGTGCGGTTGAGCACGTCGAGCTGCTGCTCGCGGGTGAGGCGGACGAAGTTGACCGCGTAGCCGCTGACCCGGATGGTCAGCTGCGGGTAGTCCTCCGGGTGCTCCATCGCGTCCACCAGCGTCTCCCGGTCGAGGACGTTGACGTTCATGTGGAAGCCGCCGACGGCGGTGTAGCCGTCGAGCACGCCCGCGAGGTTGCGGATCCGCTCCTCGGGGGTGCGCCCGAGTGCGTCCGGGGTGACGGTGTTGGTCAGCGAGATGCCGTCCTCGGCGTCCTCGTACGGGAGTTTGGCGACGGACAGCGAGCTGGCCACGTACCCGTGGTTGTCCCGGCCGTTCATCGGGTTGGCGCCGGGGGAGAACGGCTCGCCGGCCCGGCGGCCGTCGGGGGTGTTCCCGGTCTTCCTGCCGTACACCACGTTGGAGGTGATGGTCAGCACGGACTGGGTGTGCTCGGCGCCCCGGTAGGTGGGGTGCTTGCGCACCTTGCGCATGAACTCCTCGACCAGCCACACGGCGATCGAGTCGGCCCGGTCGTCGTTGTTGCCGTACGCGGGGTACTCGCCCTCGATCAGGTAGTCGGTGGCGAGCCCGCTCCCGTCGCGCACCGGGCGGACCTTCGCGTACCTGATCGCGGCCAGCGAGTCCGCCGCCACCGACAGGCCGGCGATGCCGCAGGCCATGGTGCGCCGGACGTCGCGGTCGTGCAGTGCCATCTCGATGCGCTCGTAGGCGTACTTGTCGTGCATGTAGTGGATGACGTTGAGCGCGTGCACGTACGTCCCGGCCAGCCACTCCATCTGCCGGTCGAACGCGGCCAGCACCTCGTCGTAGTCCAGCACCTCGCCGGTCAGCGCGCCCGTCGCCGGGCCGACCTGGGCGCCGGACTTCTCGTCCCGGCCGCCGTTGATCGCGTAGAGCAGCGTCTTGGCGAGGTTCACCCGGGCGCCGAAGAACTGCATCTGCTTGCCGACGGCCATCGCGGAGACGCAGCAGGCGATCGCCGTGTCGTCGCCGAAGCGCGGGCGCATCAGCTCGTCCGACTCGTACTGGACGGAGGAGGTGTCGATCGAGACCCTGGCGCAGAACTCCTTGAAGCCCTGCGGGAGGCCGGGCGACCAGAGGACCGTCATGTTCGGCTCGGGGGCCGGGCCCAGGTTGTAGAGCGTCTGCAGGTAGCGGAACGAGGTGCGGGTGACCAGCGGCCGGCCGTCCTCGCCGATGCCGCCGATGGACTCGGTGACCCAGGTCGGGTCGCCGGAGAACAGCTCGTCGTACTCGGGGGTGCGCAGGAAGCGGACGATCCGCAGCTTGATGATGAAGTCGTCGACGATCTCCTGCGCCTCGCTCTCCGTCAGCAGGCCCTCGGCCAGGTCGCGCTGGAGGTAGACGTCGACGAAGGTCGAGGTGCGGCCGAGCGACATCGCCGCGCCGTTCTGCTCCTTCACCGCGGCGAGGTAGGCGAAGTAGAGCCACTGGACGGCCTCGCGGCCGTCGGCCGCCGGGCCGGAGATGTCGTGGCCGTACCCGGCGGCCATCCGCTTCAGCTCCTCCAGGGCGCGGATCTGCTCGGCGAGCTCCTCGCGCTCGCGGATGGTCTCCTCCAGCGTCGCCGGGTCGCCGGGCGCGGCGTCCAGGCCGGCCTTCTCGGCGAGCTTGCCCTCGGCCAGCCGGTCGACGCCGTACAGGGCGACCCGGCGGTAGTCGCCGATGATCCGTCCGCGCCCGTACGCGTCGGGCAGTCCGGTGACGATGCCGGCCTTGCGGGCGGCCCGGATCTCGGGGGTGTACGCGTCGAAGACGCCGGCGTTGTGGGTCTTGCGGTACTCGGTGAAGACCTTCTCCAGCTCGGCGGAGACCGGGTACCCGTAGGTGCGCAGGGCGCCGGCGACCATCCGCCAGCCGCCGTTGGGCATGATCGCGCGCTTCAGCGGGGCGTCGGTCTGCAGGCCGACGATGATCTCCCGGCCCCGGTCGATCCAGCCGGGCGCGTGCGCGGTGATGGTCGAGGGGATGTCGTACGCGACGTCGTACACGCCCTTGGCGCGTTCCTCGGGGAAGCGGTCGGTGATCTGGCGCCAGACCGAGGTGGTGCGCTCGGTCGGGCCGGCGAGGAAGGAGGAGCCGCCCTCGTACGGGGTGTAGTTCTGCTGGATGAAGTCGCGGACGTCGATGGCGTCGCGCCACAGGCCGCCCTTGAATCCGTGCCAGGCCCCGCTCCGGGTCTGCTCGATGTGCTGGGTGCTCATTGGTGCTGCTCCCGCTTCGCCGTTGTTCCCTGTGACTATATTGTGAATCCGTTCACAAGCTCACACGGGCTTCGAAGGTCCCGAAGGCGGGGGACCTTCGTCCCTCGCACGCACGTCCCACCCTCGGCAAGGGTGCGGGTCCGTGCGCGGCTCGCTGCTCCGTCCGGGTGAGAGCGGGAGCGGCCCCGGACAGCGCTCCGGACCGTGGGACATCGTGACGATCCCATGATCCGGTCGTTTGGCAGTGCGTCAGGCGGCGCCCGCCCGGTCGGGGCGGGCCCCAGCACGGTGCGCAGCAGGGAGTCCTCGAATGCCCGCTCGGGAAAGCGTCACCTCCGAGGCGCCGATAGCGCCCGCACCACCCGGCCCGCGCAAACCCCCGGGCGCACAGCGGGGAGGCCCCCTGCGAGGAGGCCCCCTGCTCCGGGGCTCCCGGCTGAAGGAGCACGAGGCCGCCCTCGTCGGCGGCTACCGCGAGCTGACCCGGCTCGCCTACCTCGTACTGCCCGGCGGCACCGACCGCCACCGCCGGATCCTCGCCGCCCACACCGTCGTCCAGCGGGCCCTGCGCGCCGCCGACCCCGGCACGGCCGCCGAGGCCGACGAAGACCCGGCTTACGACGGCCGAGCGTACGAGGCCGTCCGGCTCCAGGTGCTGCGCGGCGCCCTCGCCCCGCCCGGCCGCCGACTGCTCCCGCTGCCCAGGATCCGGGGCCTGCGCCTGTTCACGGCAGCCGGCAGCCCCGAGGACCTCGCCCTGGACCAGGCCCTCGCCAAGGCGCCGCCGCACACCCGCGCCGGCTACGCCCTGCGGGTGCTGGAGGGCCTGCCCACGGAGCGCGCCGCCGTGCTGCTCGCCGGCGCCGGCGTGCCCGACACGGGCGCGGCCCTCGCTGACGCCGAGCAGATCCACGCCGCCCACCGCGCGGCCGGCCGCGACCTGGACCGCTCGCCGGAGTTCGACCCGTGCGCCGTCCGGGTCCAGCCCACCGACCTGCTGCGCCGCCGGGCCGGCGGCCGCCTGCTGGCCGGGGGCGTCGCCGCCGTGCTGGCAGCCGGCGCCGGCCTCCCGC